>CACLDI010000038.1 GCA_902605605.1 uncultured Pelagibacteraceae bacterium | reverse complement strand
CGATTGATAATTTATCTTTTGTAGAATTAGATTTATTAAAAGATGAAGGCTGGAATGAAGCAGCAGAAGGCTGCAAATATATAATTCATGTAGCCTCTCCTTTCCCTCTAAAAGTTTCAAATGACAGGGAGTCGCTTACTCCAGCTGCAAAAGATGGAACTTTAAGAGTTTTAAATGCTGGAATAAATGCAGGAGTTGAACATTTTGTTAAAACTTCTTCCATAGTATGCATGTTCAGAAAACCAAACAGGTCAAACCCTTATACATTTGGTGAAAATGACTGGACTGACCTAGATTGGGATAAAACCACTGATTATTTTGTATCCAAAACAAGAGCTGAAAAAGCTGCATGGGATCTTATGGAAAGTAAAGGTCTTAAAAATAGTCTTACGTGCATCAATCCTGGCTTTGTTTTAGGAGATTTTTTGAACGAAAAAAATTGTACTTCAATGGAATATATAAGGCAATTACTTCAAGGAAAATTTCCAGCCGCACCAAAGTTTTCAGTAATGATATCTCACGTAAAAGATATTGCAAAAGCACATGTTCTATCTTTAAAAAATAAAAGTGCTGGTGGTAGAAGGTTGATTGTTGGATCTGAAGTAAGAAGTATTCTTGAATTATCACAGATAATGGCAAAAAATATTCCAAGCCATGCAAAAAAACTTCCTAAAAGAGAATTACCAAATTTTATGGTTAAACTTCTAAGTTATATAGACACAAGTGCCAAAAATATGGTTCCTGATCTTGGGCTAAAAATGCAAACAGACCAAAGATACGCAGAAGAGATTCTTCAAATGAAATTCATAGCATCTGAAATTGCAGTTGTTGATGCAGCAAAATCAGTAATAAGACTAAATTTAGCTTGAAGTTAATTCAACTATTTCATCAGACTCAAAAATAGTTTTTTCTAAATTTTCGTTTGCAATTTTTATCATAGCTTTTGCAACCTTTTCTGAATTGATCGGTCTCATTTTTTTAAGTGGGCCAAGTAATAAAGGTGACAATAATCTAAAAATCATAACACCTATTTTTTCACCTGCTCTATTATCTTTTCTATCTCCCATTAAAAAAGAAGGTCTTAATATTCCTAAATTAGAGAAGTTTAATTTTTTTAATTCTTCTTCAACTAAACCTTTGAACTTTACGTAATCTCCTGAACTTTTTGGATTGGCATATATTGACGAGATAAAAATAAATGAATTTACTGAATTGATTTTTGCAATTTCTGCTATTTTTTTTGGTATATCTAGCTCTACTTTTTGGTAATCATTTTTATCAGGAGAGTTTTGTTTTGTAGTTCCAATACAAAAGAAACAATCATCTCCTTTGACATCTTCTATATGATTTTCTAAATCATTGAAATCAGTTTTAATAATTTCAATTTTAGGTTCATTAATAACTATTTCTGAACGTACAAATAACTTTATTTTATTGTAATAATCATTTTTTATTAATTGTGAAATAAGATGGCCACCAATTAAACCTGTTGAACCAAAGACCAGGGCTGTTTTCATCAACTTAAACTTTTACAAAAAGAAGATATTTTTTCTAATGCTTTTTTGAGATTATCCATTGAAGTTGCATAAGAAATTCTGAAAAATCCCTCAAGCCCAAATGCAGAGCCTTGAACAACAGCGATACCACTATTCTCTAAAAGAGATTTAACAAAATCTGTATCTGATTTAATTTCTTTTCCATTGGTATCTTTTTTTCCCATTAAACCTTTACAACTAGGGAAAACATAAAAAGCACCATCAGGATTTAAGCACTCTATGCCATCAATATCATTTAAAGCTTTAACGACAAAATCTCTTCTTTCTTGAAATGAATCTGCTCTTTTTTTAATAAAATCTTGTGTTCCACTTAATGCCTCCACAGATGCGGCTTGACTAATTGATGAAGGATTAGTCGTTGATTGTGACTGGATTTTTGCAATGGCTTTAATAATTTCTTTTGGACCTGCCGCATAGCCTATTCTCCAACCAGTCATTGAATAAGCTTTGCTTACACCATTCATAGTAAGCACTCTTTCTTTTAAACTTTCAATTTGAGCAATAGTAAAAAATTTAAATCCTTCATAAGTTACATGTTCATAGATATCATCACTTAAAATATATACGTGAGGATAATTTTCCAAAACTTTTGCAATTTCTCTTATATCTTTTTCTGTATAACATGCTCCAGTTGGATTAGACGGAGAGTTAAGAATAATCCATTTTGTTTTTGGAGTTATAAATTTTTCTAAATCTGATGGGTTTATTTTAAAGCCTTGTTTTTCATTACACTCCATTACAACTGGCTTACCCCCTGCTAATAAAACAATATCTGGGTAAGAAACCCAATAAGGAGCTGGAACGATAACTTGGTCACCTTTATTTAATGTGGCCATCATGGCATTATAAATGACATGTTTTCCACCTGCTCCAACAGTAATTTGATCTGTTGTATAATCTAAGTTATTTTCTTTTTTAAATTTTTCGACTATTGCTTTTTTTAGTGCTGGAGTTCCATCAACAGCAGTGTATTTGGTATCTCCATCATTTATTGCTTTAATAGCTGCTTGCTTAATATTTT
>CACLDI010000037.1 GCA_902605605.1 uncultured Pelagibacteraceae bacterium | reverse complement strand
CTGAAATAATGAAGTTAGAGTATGAAGAAATTGTTTCAGATGGAATATATTTACAACTAGATTGCCCTGATCTTGCATTAGCAAGACATATGACTTTTAAAGATTTGTCTGAAGAAGATTTTTTAAAAAGAGCAGAAAAACAAATAGAGTTCCTTAATCAGTCTATAGAAAATATTCCTCAATCAAATATTAGAATGCATATTTGTTGGGGAAACTACGAAGGTCCACACTCACATGATATTTCTTTAGAAAAGATCTTACCATTAATATTAAAAGCAAATGTTGGAACTTATTTACTAGAGTCTTCTAATCCAAGACACTCACATGAATGGCAAGCGTTTGAGGGAATAAAGTTACCTCAAGATAAAATTATAGCCCCAGGTGTTATCGACTCTACAACAAATTTCATAGAACATCCTGAAGTTGTAAAAAATAGACTAATTCAATTTTCAAAAGTGATTGATAAGAGTCAATTAATGGCAGGAACTGACTGTGGTTTCAGCACTTTTGCAGGTTTTGGAAATGTTGATGAAAACATAGTTTATAAGAAGTTAGAGTCTCTTGTGATGGGAACAGAACTTGCAAATAAAGCGCTCTAATTTTTTACTTTCCAACTGTTAAAAAAAACGACAAAATGTCCTAATAAAATACATATTAGTATTTGATAGAGTTTAATCTAAATTTATAGAAAGGTAATAAATATGAAAAAAATATTAATTGCATTAACGTTTTTACTTTTTGGTACTTACGCCAATGCAGACTGTAATATAAAATCAGGTTCAATAAATATTTTAGCTAATGATTTTCCTGCATTAAGAACTCTTGTAGAGACTGCAAGTGAGTGTAAGGGAAAAGCTGAATTTAAGGTGACGCATTCAGCAGAACATAACAAAATTGCCGTACCAGCTTTAACAGCAAATCCATCGGAATTTTCTGTAAGAGTTGCTGCAAATAGTTCAATAGTTCCATTAATGAATGCAGATCTAATTAGACCTATGAATGATTTAGTTAAAAAATATGGTAAAGGGATTCAAGACTCTCAATTGATAACTATTGATGGAAAAGTTATGGCTGTAGCATTTATGGCTAACACTCAACATTTATACGTAAGAACAGATGTTTTAAAAGAAAATGGCATTGCTATTCCTAAAACTTATGAGGAAGTTGTTGCGGCGTCTGAGAAAATTAGAGCAGCTGGAAAAATGAAATATCCTTATGCTGCAGCTTATAAAGCGGGCTGGAACTTAGCTGAGGAATTTGTAAACATGTACATTGGTCATGGCGGTGAATTTTTCAAAGCTGGGTCTGCAAAACCGAATATTAATAATGCTAAAGGTGTAGCAACACTTAATATGTTAAAAAAATTAGCAGACTTAAGTAATCCAGACTATTTAACTCATGATAGTGAAGCTATTAAAGTTGAATGGGAAGCTGGAAATGTTGCTATTATGACATTATGGGCTTCAAGATCTGGAACCTTATTAGATGATGATGGTGATGCAAAAATAACCGCAGCTACAAAATTAGTTGCACCAGCAACAGTTGGAGGAGGAAATATTCCTGCAGCAACATTATGGTGGGATGGTTTCACACTAGCTAAAAATAGATCTGATGCAGATGCAGAAGCTTCTTTTAGAGCAATGGCTCATGCAGCATCCTCTAAAGAGATGGTTGCAAAAGCTGCTGATCAAGCAGTTTGGTTAGTTGAAGGTTTTGTACCTGGTCCAAAATCTGTTGGAGTTATCGAAGCAGTTAAAATGGGAGCAAAACCGTATCCAATGTTACCTCAAATGGGTTTAATGCATGGTGCTCTTGGAAGTGAAATTGTTGAATTTTTGCAAGGAAACGAGTCAGCTGAGCAAGCTTTAAAAGATGTTGAAGCTGCTTACATGACTAAAGCAAAAGAACAAGGATTTCTATAAAGTCTAAATTTTTAAGTGGGGGTTAAATTTCCCCCACTTTAAAAGTCTCATGCCAAATAGAAGTTTTTTCTGGTTTTTTTTACCAGCAGGTTTAGCAATGATTTTGTTCATTGGTTTGCCTATCATTTCAACTGGTATTCAGTCTTTTTATGCTCAGCACGACCAAATACTTGTTGAAGTTAAAAAATGTGACCCATTTGGTTGCAAAGTTTCAGTAGTTGTTGATCAGGAGGCAACATCTAAGATTAAAGATGAAAAACCTTTAGGAAAGTTTAACGGGTTTGGTACTTATATAGATAGAAATCACCTAGCTGTAAATCAAGTATCAGAGTTTTGGTATGAAAGTAAATCAATTGGAGATTTTATTCACAAAGTTGGTAATCTACCATTTTATAAAGCTTTAGTTTTTACACTTACTTATTGTGTATTTGTCACTCCGTGTGTTCTACTTTTAGGATTTATAATTGCACTAAGTTTAAATGCAATTTCTAGAAAAATAAGAGGGCCTCTAATTTTTGGAACAATTTTACCAATGATTGTAACTCCTTTGGTTGGCTCATTAGTTTTATTCTGGATGATAGATGCAGAGGGAATTATAGGAGCCAACTTACAAATGTTAATGAATGACCCCTATTTATCTTTAAAGTCTTCGAAGACATTG
>CACLDI010000036.1 GCA_902605605.1 uncultured Pelagibacteraceae bacterium | reverse complement strand
AAACAATTATAGGTTTTTTAGACATCACCCCAGATTAAATAGTTAATTGATTTAATTAATCTGGATATAAAGTTTACTTTTTTAACCTCTTTCGATGATAATAAGTCATATTCACCAACCAATTCTTGATCGTAAACTACTCTTAATGTTGCAATTTTTTGATTTTTTTTAATTGGAGCCTCTACAGGTCCCTCATATTTAACAACAACTTTTAGTAATTTTTTTTTAGCTTTCTTAATAGTTTTATAAATATCTTGTTCTGTATAAGCTTCGACTGAATCTTGTTTACCAAGCCAGACATTTATTTTTTGAAAAGGTTCATTAGATTTAGCAATTCTGACTAAGTCATAATTAGTTAGTCCATAAGTTAAAAGTTTGGTGCTTTCTTTGGATCTTGAATTTTTTGTATCAAAACCACTACCTACAGCTATCAATCTTCTACCATTTCTCTCTAAAGAAGATGCTAAAGAGTATTTTTCTACAGCAAGATAACCTGTTTTTATTCCATCGGCCCCAAGGTTTTTATAAAGTAGAGGATTTCTATTCCCTTGGGTAATTGGATCACCACCAGTACGGTCCCATGTGAATTCTTTTTCAGCAAACATCTTGTAAAACTCAGGGTGTTTTTCAATTAAATATCTAGACATAATCATGATGTCTCTTACAGTAGAATAGTTATCAGGATCATTAATACCTGAAGAATTTGTAAAATTTGTATTTTCCATGCCAATTTCTCTTGCTTTAGCAGTCATTAACATAGCAAATTCTTCTTCTGTTCCAGCAATACCCTCTGCTAAAGCTATACAAGCATCATTACCTGATGCAATAATTATACCTTTTAGCAAATCTTGTACAGAAACTTGATCTCCTACCATAATGAACATAGAAGAATAACCCGCAGTAGATAATCTCCAAGCCTTTTCAGAAATAATAAATTTTTCATCTAAACTTAAATCGCCTGATTTGATCAAATCAAAAGCAATTATTGAAGTCATAATTTTAGTCATTGAAGCTGGATAAATCGATCTATCAGGTTCTTTTTCATATAAAATTTCACCAGAGTAGTAATCTTGAAGTATTGCTGTTCTTGCTTTTACATCAAAATTGGCATGAGAAAATGAATGTATAAATAAGCTTAGGAAAAAATAAATTATTATTTTATTAAGCATCTTTTAATATTTCCAAGTTTTCAAATTCTAATAATTTTATTTCATCAAATGATTTTTCAAGTTTTTTTATATCATTAAATGGACCTAATAATACCCTATATTTAGTCTGTGATAATTTTTTTATTAATGGATTTTTCAAATTTGTCTCTTTTTTAATTCTTAAGATCATATTTTCTGCTGAGTCTTTATAATAAAAATCAGCAATCTTAATTGAATATAAAAATTTATGTTTCTTTACTTTATTTTTTATATCTAAGTTACCACTCAAATTATCAATTGTAATTCCATCTACAGGTGCTTTTTCGGCTACATTTTTTTCTTCATCAAATGTTTTTGCTTTTTTAACAATAAATGTAGAGTTTTCAGATATAAGAACAAGATCAACGTAAGGCTCATTTAAATCAATGGATAATTCATTAGCAATTCTTTTTGTTATTACTGAATTATAAAAATCTGAAAATTGAACATTATTTGAAATAACCTTAGCAATGATTGATTTATCATTTGCAGGATTGGTAATTTTAACAAATGAATTCTTTTTAATTTTTTTGTGAAAAATAACTAAAGCTCTATTATCAATTTTTTTTGATATTTTGTTATCTTTTTTAAGTTGTTCATCATAAATTAACGTAAAACCTGTATTACTATATTTTAGATAATTGGAATAATTTACTATTTTTTTGTTATCATCAAATTGTTGGCATGCTGTTAAGAATAAAATTAATAATGTAGTTAAAAATTTATTGAAGTTCATTTTGAAATTTATCTTTTAAAGTACAAACAGCTAAAGCAAATCTTAATGATCTGTTCCATTGTAGTATAATTTCATAATTATCAAAAACAATAAAGGCTGGATTTAACGTATCAGCATCAGGTATTATATCTTTATCGGGTGTAATTATTGCTACTTGAAGATTTTGATATTTATTATCTATTTCATTTATATTTTTAATAAATTTACTATATGATTTTAATTTTTGTTTGTTATGAAGTTTCTTAGCTGAAACATTTAGATATTTTCTAGGTATATCATTAGATAAATTGACTCTTAAAAAACAGGGTTGACCAGCCTTCCAACCAATTTGATTTAAATAATTACCTGCTGATGCATATGCATCTTTATTATTTTTTAAATCAATTGATCCATTATTATCATAATCTATTGCATAGTTTTTCATTGTTGAAGGCATAAATTGAAAAAAACCAAATGCACCTGCCCAAGATCCAAAAAGAGTTTCATAATTTATTTGTTGTTTTTCAATGAGCTTTAAAAGTATTAACAATTCATTTGTAAAAAAATCAGATCGCCTTTGGTCAAAACTTAATGTTGCAAGAGATGATAAAATATCCATTTTTCCAACATAAGTTCCAAAATTTGTTTCGATACCCATTAATGATAAGAGTAATTCTTGTTCAATATTAAATTTTTTTTCTACTGATTTAACCAGATTTGAATTTTTTTCATAAAAAGACAACCCTTTAGAAACTTTCTTTTTAGAAGTTCTCTTTGAGATATAAGTCTTTGTATCTTCAT
>CACLDI010000035.1 GCA_902605605.1 uncultured Pelagibacteraceae bacterium | reverse complement strand
TAAAAAAGCTAACGGTAAAAGAACTATTCCTCAAATTTTTTTTGATGACGAGCACATAGGTGGTTATGATGAAACGAGAGCCTTGGAAAAAGAAAATAAGCTTTTAGAAAAATTAAATAATTAATTTCAGTTTTCAATAGCTAATTGTTTTTTAGCTAATGAAGTTAAATTTTCAATTTTAATTCTACCTTTGTAATTAGTTTCAAAGTCCTCTGCTGCAAAATCTGGTGGGCTTTCGCCTTTTAAGAATTTTTTTGCTTGTTTTCGCACATAATCAAGATTTTTTTTACAATAAGGAGTTGATCCTACATAAACTACATTTGAATAATTTTTTCCTAAATGTTTGTCCTCAACTGCATGAACAACATCGGGATGCCACCAAACTGTATCACCTGGTTTCATAATTGGAATTGAAATCAGTCCTTCTAAAAGTAAAGAGTGATATTCTTTGTTTACCGACAAAGCTTTTCCTAATTTAGATCCACATAATTCACCTTTTGGAACGTCATCAAGTAAAGCTCTAGTTAAAATATAAGCCATAGCTTTAGATATTGGAATTAGTTGCAGAGTTCCATCATTAGGTCCCTGTTCTGTTAAAGCAGTCCATCCTTGAAAAGTTCTAAAAACATGTGCAACTGCTGGTGACTCAAATTCAGTTGTCTTATCTCTATATTTTGCATCAAATGGATTAAATTTTAAAAAATTATCTGAAAAAATATCTTTATATATTTTTTGGTAATAATCATCTGACCATCTTTCAACTGATCCTGCATCACAATGAGGTGATAAACCCAATGTATTATCGCCTGGTTCTCTTCTTCTCACTCTATCTGCATAAGATAATTCTTTGTTTGGATCAAAAACCTCATATTCATCATTTTTGTATATCCACAGATTATTGAGCCAATTTTTAACTTTTAACATATTTTCGGAATGTCTAATCTCCATTTGAGCTTTAGACCAATAAAGGCCCATAATTTGAGGTTTGCTAGATTTTAAATCACTAAAATAATTATCAAGACCAGATTTCATTTTTTGATCGTCGTAATAATTATTTTCTTCAATATATTTTTCCAAATCATTATTTAATCTTTCAATAGTCAAATTCTCAAATACATCTCTAATTATGACACATCCTCTTTTTTTTATACTCTCTACAATTTGGGTATTTCTTTGGTTGATCTGATTAAAAGATATTTCCGGTATAATAGATTTTTTAGAGGCTTTTAATTTTGAAATTTCATCTATTTCAGATTTTATATATTTTTCAATTTCCTTAAAATTTTCTTTATAGTCTTTTGAATAATCCTTTAACTTAGATTTAAGTTTCTCAATATCAATTTCACTAAACATGCTGGTTAGCTTTTGGGTTTAAATATAAGACAAACACCATTATTGCAGTATCTTTTGCCAGTTGGTTGAGGTCCGTCTTCAAAAATATGTCCATGATGACCACCACAATTTTTACAATGATATTCTGTTCTAGCATAACCTATATGTTGATCTGTTTTTGTTTCAAATACATCTGGCAAAGACTCATAAAACGAAGGCCAACCTGATCCACTTTCATATTTTGTTTTAGAGTCAAAAAGTTTAATGCCACAATTTGCACAATGAAAACTGCCCTCTCTTTTTTCATGGTTTAGCTCACTGGTTCCAGCTAGTTCTGTTCCTTCTTCAAAAAGAATTAGTTTTTGTTCAGCGGTAAGATTTTGATTAATTTTTTTAACCATAATTAAATATATTTAGCACATGATTGATGTAACATTGAATGTAATTCAACTAACTTAGTAAAATCTTTATTATATCCTCCTCCTAAAACACCACAAATTGGTATTTTTTTAGAGAAAAAATTCTCTACAACTAATTCATCTCTCATTCTTATTCCATCATCCGAAATTTTTAATTTCCCTAATCTATCATTAAAATGAATATCTACACCTGCAATGTAAAAAACATAATCGAAATTCTCCTCATTTAACTCTGTTAAATGATGTTTTAATGTTTTTATATAACTTTGATCTTCCAAATTGTCTTCTAGCTCAACATCTAAATCACTAATTGATTTTTTTGCTGGATAATTTGTCCTTGAATGCATGCTAAATGTAAATACATTTCTGTTTTCTTTAAATATATCTGAATTACCATTTCCTTGGTGTACATCTAAATCAACTATCAAAATTTTATTGGCTAGACCTCTGTTAATCAAATAATGAGCTGCAACAGCGACGTCATTAAACACACAATAACCAGCTCCACCATTATAATTTGCATGATGACTACCCCCAGCAGTATTGCAAGCTATTCCATAGCTAATTGCAAGTTTTGATGCAAGAACAGTTCCACCTGTTGCGATAAGTGATCTTTGCACAACACTATCTACTAAAGGAAATCCTATTTTCTTTACTCCTTCTTTATCCAATGTTTTATTTTTAATGTCAAAAATATATTCTTTGGAATGTGCGTAATTCAAAGTTTCGACAGAGCAAACATAAGGCCTATGAAACTTTTCAACTATTTTATTTTTAATTAGATAATTAGCTAATTCACCAAACTTATTAATTGGAAATTTATGATCATCTCCAATTTTTGCAAAGTAATCCTCATGATTAACAACTGGAAGTTCCATTTTTATTCTAGCACTCTTAAAGGCTTGCCATTAACACAAGCCTCTAAACCTTCAATCATTTGATTGTAAAATTTACTATAATTTTCTGCAGTAACATAACCTATATGAGGGGTTAATAATGCATTTGGTAAAAATCTTAATTTATTATTTTCTGGCAATGGTTCTTTTTCGTATACATCAATACCTGCACCAGCAATTACATTGGTTGATAATGCAATAATTAAGTCATCTTCATTAATAATTTCTCCTCTTGAAGTATTAATAATAAATGATGTTTTTTTCATATTATCAAATTCTTTAATTGTAATACAATCTTTGTATCTTTCGCCACCCTGAACATG
>CACLDI010000034.1 GCA_902605605.1 uncultured Pelagibacteraceae bacterium | reverse complement strand
TATTAAAACTAATAATAAAAATACTGATCCAATTCTAAATTCAGTACCAAGTATATAATCTGCAAATTCTTCAAAAACACCTAGGCCCATTCCTGACATTGCAACGCCAGGTAAATTTCCTAATCCTGCAATAATAACAATCATAAAAGATCTTATTGTATAAGGAAGTCCCATATACGGGTGAATTGTAAAAGTAATTGAAATTAGTGCTCCAGCAACACCGCAAAGAGCTGCATTAATACCAAAAGTTGCTGCATAAACTTTTTCTGTATCGACGCCTAAAATCTTCGCTGCTCTTGCATTTTGGGCTGTAGCTCTGATCGCACGACCAAGTTTAGATTTTTTCATGTAAATTACTAAACAAATTGCGAATAAAATACTTATAAAAGCTGAAAATATTTTTGAATTTGGTAGAACTACATTACTGTTAAATAACATAGTTGTCCCATAATCTGAATTTGCAAGAACAACGTCGGCTCCAAATGCAAAGTTCATTAACTGCATGAAAAGAATACTTATTCCAAATGTGGCTAAGATAGATATGAACAAATCTCTATCGACAACTTTATTAATTACAAGTTTGTAAATTGCTATACCTACAAAAAACATTATTATTGGTGACACAATCACTCCCCATGCGGGGTGAATGCCGTAAAGATACATGAAATAAGCAATGTATCCTCCTAAAATAACCAGATCTCCTTGAGCAATATTAATTATATTCATTACTCCCCATTGAAGTGCCATACCATATGCAATCAATGCAAATAAAATTCCAAGTAAAATTCCGTCCAAACAAGCTTGAACAGAAATCATTGGATATTGGAAGACCATGAAATCCATAATGAATCCTATAAAAAATACCCCCTATATATATTATATTAGGGGGGTATTTATAGATTTGTTTTATCTTTGAGACCAAGAAGGAATAGGGTGAATCAATTTAGCTGAAGCCCATTTAGTTGGAGCAACAACTTTGTTTTCACATTTTCCTCCATCATCACACATAACTTGGAAAAGTACCATTGGCTTATCAACATTCTGACCACCTGATGCAAATTTTATGTTTCCATAAAAAGTTTGCATATTAGTAGCTGCAAGAGCATCCCTTACTTTCTTTTGATCAAAAGAATTTGCTCTTTCAAATGCATCTTTAAATACCAATAGAGCAGCTGATGATTCTGCTGCTTGATATGGAGGCGCATAACCAAACTCTTTAGTGAAGTCTGCGTCATAAGTCATACCATCTTTAAAGAAGTCATCTTTATAAGTTAGTGTTTTGTGCCACTGAGAAGCACATAAAGCATATTGTGAGTTCTTACCATGTTGCTTTGATAATTTCGCTGCATCACAGTGTGTCATAGCTAACATTGGAACATCTACTTTCATCTCAGATATTTGTCTAATAGCAGTTAGAGCACCTTTTGTATGACCTGAAACAACTAAAACATCTGGTTTCATTTGTTTGACTTTTACTAAAGTAGCAGCCATGTCATTTAGCTCTTTTGGTAATTTATCATCAATTACTTGTTTAGAGCCTGTTCTTTTAATTGCTTCTAAAACTCCTAGTCTTACGTCTTGAGAAAATGCATCTTGTTCAAATGCCATTGCAACAGTTACTGGTTTTCCATTATTCTTTTCAACTGCCAAATCAATAGCAACATCAAGGTATAAATTAGCAGGAGCTAAGACAGCAAATAGATATTTGTAACCTTTTGTAAACAAAGATCTAGATGCACCATTTGCTTCCACCATTGGAACACCGTACTTTTCTGTAACTGGAGCTATCGCTTTAGTTAATCCTGAACTGTACGGACCAAGCATAAACTCAACGCCATCTTGTGAAATTAATCTTTCAGCAAGTTGAGCTGCTCTTTTTGGGTTTGATTCATCATCATAATAAATAATGTCAAACTTATAAGTTTTACCACCAACTTTAACACCACCCATGCTGTTAATTCTATCTACGGCCATATTGTAACCGTTTTGAGTATGAACACCATTAGAAGAGTATTTACCAGTTAATGAAATTGCTGCACCTAAAACAATTTTATCTCCAACAACTTTCGCAAAAGATGCGACTGATGTTGATAATAAAATTACAGCTGCAGAAATAAAACTTATGATTATTTTATTTATTTTCATTTTATTTCCTCTAGTTATTAATTAATTAATAATTAATTTAATAAACAAATCCCTCTAATTGCAAGTGGCAATAAAGACCTCTGAATTTGTTAGTATTGTTGTGTTGCAACGATAATTAATGCAATAATTACCAATACACTCGCTGAAATTGTATTAATTGTTCTTGGTTTGGTTTTGATCCAAGTAATTAGCTTTTGTGCAAGTAAAGCATAACCAATCAGAGATAAAAAATCTAAAACAACATAAGTTGTTATTAAAATTAAAAATTGAACTAAATAATTTCCATTAAAGTCAATAAACTGTGGAAAAATTAGTGGAAAAAACATCCAAGCCTTTGGGCTAGTTCCTGCAACTAGAAATCCATCTTTAAAAAATGAAAAGAAACTTTTTGAGAAATCTTTGCTTGAATTGATTTCTTTAGGTCGAGAATTATAAATATCGAATGCTAGATATAAAATATATGCAACACCAATCCATTTAAATATATTTAAAAAAGTTGGGTTTTCAGAAAAAAAAGATCCAATAACAAAAATAACTAAAGATGCTTGCAAGATATTTGCACTAATATCTCCTAAAGCAGTCCAAATACATTTTTGAACTCCATAATTCATAGAATATGAAACAATTACAATTCTTGGCGGCCCTGGAGTAATAAATAAAAAGAGAATTATCTGTAAAAATAAAAAATAATTAAGGGGGAGCATTTAAAGATAGTCCTTAAAAACCGGGAGCTAAAGATGGCTAAGAAGGACTATCCATATCATATTAACAGAGACTAAAAAAAATGCATTAATTTTTTATTTCAATTATAAAGGGTTTATGAAAAAAAAAGGTCGCATTCCTGTAACTCGTGTCAAAAATCCTGAACCAGATATAACTGACCCAGATTGGGTTATTTGGGCAGCTTGGGCAGATAGGATTACTTTTGAAGAAATAGAAAAAAAAACA
>CACLDI010000033.1 GCA_902605605.1 uncultured Pelagibacteraceae bacterium | reverse complement strand
ATATAAAGATAATTTTTATCAGAGACTTGCTTATGACGAAATATTTTCAACCTTTTTAGTAAATTCTGAAATAAGAAGAAAAATTAAAAAAATTAAAAAAAAAAGAAAAAAAATTAATTATAATTTACAAAAAGCTTTAATAAATAAATTAAGTTTTTCTTTAACAAATGACCAAATAAATACCCTAAAAGAAATTAATAAAGATTTAAGTACATCTACCAAAATGTTTAGACTTTTACAGGGTGATGTTGGAAGTGGTAAAACAATTGTAGCACTTCTATCAGCTTATAACGCAATAAACGCAGGTTACCAAGTGGCTTTTATGGCTCCTACAGAAATATTAGCACGTCAGCATTATAATTTTGTGAGAGAAATTTTTCCTAATAATATAAAAATAGAATTAATTTCAGGAAAATCTGACTATAAAAGTAAAAAAATAATTTTAGAGAAATTAAAAAATAATAAAATAGATATTATATTTGGAACTCACGCAATATTTCAAAGAAAAGTCAGCTATAAAAAACTTGGATTAATTATTATCGATGAACAACACAAATTTGGGGTTAATCAAAGAAAAAAGTTATCTGATAAAGGCGGGGATGATTGTGACGTTTTATTAATGACAGCTACTCCAATACCACGAACTTTAACCATGACAATGTATGGTGATATGGATTTATCAATAATAAAAGAAAAACCTAGATCTAGAAAACCAATTAAAACATATAGTAAATTAGAGAGTAAAATTCATGATGTTCTTAAATTTATTAAAAAAGAGATTAATTTAGGAAATCAAATTTTTTGGGTATGCCCTCTAATAGAAGAGTCTAAAAAATTAGATCATACTTCTGCAGTTAATAAATTTGAATATTTAAAAAAATTATTTCCAAATCAAGTTTTATTATTACATGGAAAAACTGAAATAAACGAAAAAGAAAAAATATTAACCAATTTTCAAAAAAATAAATTTCAAATTCTAGTTTCAACAACAATTATTGAAGTTGGAATTGACTTTCCAAATGCAAATGTAATAATTATTGAAAATGCAAACAAATTTGGTTTATCTCAACTTCACCAGCTAAGAGGTCGTGTTGGTCGAGGAGATAAAGAGTCAACATGTATATTAATGTTTAAGTCAAATTTATCTGAAAATGCAAAAAAAAGAATTAATATATTAAAACAAAGTAATGATGGTTTTTTTATATCTGAAGAAGATATGAAAATTAGAGGTTTTGGTGACCTTCTTGGTTTTAAACAGAGTGGTATTAAAAATTTTAAATTAGCTGATCCTATTCATAATAGTGATCTTTTTTTACTTGCTGAAAAAGAAATTAAAAGAATTGAAAGCTCAAATGAAGATATCAGTAAGTTTAAACCGCTGATTAAACTTTATGATAGAGCAGATATTATTAATGATATTGCTTAAGATTTTGTTGAAGTTCCTGCAGACACTATAAATTTAGATGCCTCTTCAAATGACATGTTTAAATAGATAACATCTTCAATCGGAAACATAAGTAAAAATCCACTTGTGGGATTTGGAGTTGTTGGAACAAAAACATTAATAAGTTTTTTGTTAGTTTTTTGAGCCATCTCACCCGTATTTTCTTTAGTTGCAAAACCAACAGCCCAAACTCCTTTTCTTGGATATTCAATTAACACTACACTTTTTTGACTATCATCTTTCTTAGAAAATGTTTCGGTCATTTGAACTATTGCTGAATAAACCGTTCTTAAGAAAGGTATTCTTTTAAACAGATCGTCAATTAATTTTAAAATTCTTCTTCCAAAAAAAGAAAGTGACAACCCTCCTACAAAGGTAATAAATACGATTGAAATTAATATCTCAACACCTGGTACATTAAATGGCAAATAACTATTAGGATTAATATTTGTTGGTATTAAGTTTGACGATATACCTATAAGAATTTTGCTAAGATATAATGTAAATCCAATTGGTATTAAAACAACTACACCGGTTATAAAATAATTTCTCAAAGTTAAAGATATTGATTTTTTTGAATTTTTTTTAGCCATATTTCTAATTATAACTTGCGTAAATAACAAAAATAATTGCAATGATAAACAAAACAATTAAGATTTTATTATTAAGATTCATAATATTTTAGTATTATCAATTTTATACACTTATGAATAGAAGAAAATTTTTATCCTATGTTGGTTGTAGTTGTTGTGGATATTTTCTACCATCTTGTACTACAGCACCAATTACTGAAAGGAAACAATTAAAAATAGTTTCTGAAGCTAAGCTAAATGCCCAAGCAGCTCAAATTTATGAAAAGATAAAAGAAAAAGAAAAAATGAGTGATGACAAGAAAACCCTTAATGAAATTAAGCAGATTGGTAGCAGAATGGAAGACTCTATATCTGAATATTTCGACAGGGAAGGATTAAATGATCCGACTGCAAATTTTGATTGGGAATATATATTGATAGATAAAAAAAAAGTTAGAAATGCATGGTGTATGCCTGGTGGCAAAATTGCTGTATACACGGGCATACTTGAGGCAACAAAAAATACAGATGGATTAGCTGCTGTTATGGGTCATGAAATCGCTCATGCAGTTGCCAAACATTCAGTTGAAAGAGCTAGTAGAGGTCAATTATTAAATGTAGGTACAAGAATAATTGATATTGCTTCTGGCGGTGTGCTTTCAGATATCAATAGATCAACAGGAATGAATACTGTTGGTATGTTGGCTCAACTAGGAATTTTAAATCCTTTTAATAGAAAACAAGAGAGTGAGGCAGATTACTTAGGAATGATTTTCTCTTCATTATCGGGTTACGATATAAGAGAGACAGTTAAGATTTGGGAAAGAATGAAAAAACTTAACAAAGGAAAAGAGCCACCTGAATTTATGAGTACCCACCCTTCTTCTGATAATAGAATAAAAGATTTAAATGAAAAAATGAACGAGGTGATTTTGGATTATCCTCCTATAAATATAGTTTAGATGAATTATGGTGAGCCCTGATGGACTCGAACCATCGACCCATTCCTTAAAAGAAAGTTACACAACAGCATAATTTCCAGTTTATAAGTAAAAAACCTTCGTTTAACGTTCGTATGAGGGGTTTAAAAGTAAATGAATGCGTAAAATTTCAAATATAAAACTATACACTAACTGTACACCTTAAATTTTAGAAATTTAAAAAAAGTGTTTAGTTTTTGAGTGTATAGAAAGTGTACAGTTTTTTGTTGTGTAGTTCCTTGTGGAGTATTTGCTTGGTGAGTAATTTCCTTTTTTTTAAATTCAATAACGAAGATTATTAATTTTAAAAAATGCATAAATAATTAGTTATTACCTAATGACAAAAGTCGATCACAATTCCCAGTATCTTTAGCATTAGTTCCTTTGTAGGCAGTCCATAAATCAAAAGCTGTTTGAACTAAAGCATCTAATCGATAATAATTAGGAGAATTTTTACTGTACCTATTTCTTATATTTATTAATTTTATCCAAACACTTTTGCAATGTTCGTAACCCGACAAAGTACTAGATGAGCTAGATGAACTAGAACTTTCTTTTTTTATAGTGTT
>CACLDI010000032.1 GCA_902605605.1 uncultured Pelagibacteraceae bacterium | reverse complement strand
CAGAGGTGAAATGATAGATGCTGTATCTCAAACAGGCGGTCATTTAGGTGCAGGTTTAGGTGTTGTAGAGCTAACCGTAGCCCTTCATTATGTATTTGATACACCAAATGATAAATTAATTTGGGATGTAGGACATCAATCCTATCCACATAAAATTTTAACAGGAAGAAAAGATAAGATTAGAACTTTGAGACAAGGTAATGGGTTATCAGGTTTTACGAAAAGATCTGAAAGTGAATATGATCCTTTCGGTGCAGCGCATAGTTCAACATCAATTTCTTCTGCGCTAGGTATAGCTGAGGCAAATAAATTAGAAAATAAATCCTCAAACGTAATAGCAGTAATAGGAGACGGTGCTATCAGTGCTGGTATGGCTTATGAAGCAATGAATAATGCAGGTGCTTCTAAAACCAAAATGATTGTTATTTTAAACGACAACGATATGTCAATCGCAAAACCTGTTGGAGCGATGAGAACATATCTTGCAAAATTATTGACTGGGAAAATATATTTTAGTTTTAGAGAAACTATAAAATTAATTACTTCTGCATTTTCAAAGAGATTTAGTGCGAAGGCAGGAAAAGCAGAAGATTTTTTAAGATCCGCCTTCACTGGTGGCACTATGTTTAATTCATTAGGATTTTATTATGTAGGACCGATTGATGGGCATGATTTATCAACCCTCGTTCCTATTTTAAAAAATGCTAGAGACTCAAATCATGAGGGTCCAATTATGATTCATATTAAAACTCAAAAAGGTAAAGGATACAGTTACGCAGAAAAAGCTAAAGATCATTATCACGGAGTTTCAAAATTTAATGTTGATACTGGAGAACAAAATAAAAGTGGTTCTAATTTACCTTCATATACAAAAGTATTTGCTAATACTCTTGTAAAGCATGCAAAAAAAGATAGTAAAATTGTTGGAATAACAGCTGCTATGCCTGGTGGAACAGGGATGGATATCTTTGGCAAAGAGTTCCCGAAAAGAATGTTTGATGTTGGTATTGCTGAGCAACATGCGGTAACATTTGCCGCTGGGATGGCAACAGAGGGATACAAGCCCTATGCTGCAATTTACTCAACATTTTTACAAAGAGCGTACGATCAAGTTGTTCATGATGTAGCTATACAAAGCTTGCCTGTGAGATTCGCAATAGATAGAGCTGGATTAGTTGGCGCTGATGGATCAACACATGCTGGATCATTTGATATTACTTATTTATCAACTTTACCAAATTTTATTGTAATGGCTGCAAGTGATGAATCTGAATTAGTTAAAATGATAAATACCTCAGTAGATATTGATGACAGACCAAGCGCAATAAGATATCCAAGAGGAGTAGGTGTTGGAATTGAACTTCCATCAATAGAAGAAAAAATTGAAATTGGAAAAGGAAGAATAATTCAAAATGGTAGTCAAGTATGCCTTTTAAGCCTGGGCACAAGACTTGAAGAATGCAAACTAGCGGCGGAAGATTTAAAACAAAAAGGGGTTTCAACTACTATTATTGATGCAAGGTTTGCAAAACCTTTAGACGAAGAATTAATCATTAAATGTGCAAGAGAGCATGAAATTTTAATCTCTATAGAGGAGGGTTCAATTGGAGGATTTGGTTCGCATGTAAAAAACTTACTTACTGAGAAAGGGATATTTGACAAAGGTCTAAAATTTAGATCAATGAATTTACCTGACAAGTTTATTGAACAAGATACACCCAACAAAATGTATGAAATTGCTGGATTAAATGCTTCTCAAATTTCAAAGAAAATTTTAGATACTTTATTTAATAAAAATTCTATCAAAGTTGTAAAAAATTAAATTGTTCTACTGACACTGAGCTTTATGCATTAGATAGTGATCTAATAAAACACAATTCATCATTGCCTCACCAACAGGTACAGCTCTTATTCCAACACATGGATCATGCCTTCCTGTAACAGATATTGTTGTATTTTTCCCAAATTTATCGACAGTATTTCTTGTTGTTAAGATTGAAGATGTTGGTTTCACAGCAAATGAAGCAATAATTTCTTGTCCAGTTGAAATACCACCCAATATTCCACCGGCATTATTTGAATTAAACTTTAATTTTTTACCTTTTTGTGAAATTTCATCTGAGTTTTGTTCACCACTTAGTTGTGCAGAGTTCATTCCCGCACCGATATTAACTCCTTTTACAGCATTAATACTCATGAAACTAGATGCTATATCAGAGTCTAGTTTTGAGTAAATAGGTGCTCCCAATCCTACTGGAATTCCTCTCGCTCTTATTTCAATCACTGCACCACATGATGATCCAGATTTTCTTACTCCTAACAAATATTTTTCCCAAAGTTTAATCATCGATTTGTCGGGACAAAAAAATGGATTTTTTGAAATTATTTTGTCATTCCATTTGTTAGTATCGCACCCCAATATACCTAATTGCGTAACTGCACCAATAACTTTGAATTTTTTACCTAATTTTTTTTGTAAGACCAACTTTGCTATTGCACCAGCTGCAACTCTTGATGCAGTTTCCCTCGCAGATGATCTTCCACCACCTCTATAGTCTCTAATTCCATATTTTTTGAAGTAAGTAAAGTCAGCGTGTCCAGGTCTAAATTTATCCTTAATTTTTCCATAATCCTTAGATCTCATATCTTTATTATAAATAATTAAAGATATTGGTGTACCAGTAGTTCTACCTTCAAAAACTCCAGATAATATTTGAACTTTATCGTCCTCTTTTCTTTGAGTTGTAAATTTTGATTGTCCAGGTTTTCTTTTATCCAGTTCTTTTTGTATATCTTTTTCACTTAAATTAATATTTGGTGGGCATCCATCAACGATACAGCCAATAGCAGGACCATGAGATTCACCCCAAGTAGAGAAACGAAATATCTTTCCAAATGTATTAAATGACATTATTTATATTATATAGATTATTTTGTTTAAATTATGAATCAAAAAAACTCACTTGGGCTTAATAGTTGTTTTATGGATATAGACGATCCAATTCATTTATTCGATACTTGGATGGAAGAGGCAAAAAAAACTGAGCCAAACGACCCAAACGCAGTAGCGTTAGCAACATCAAATAAAAATAACGTCCCTTCTGTAAGAATGGTCTTATTAAAAGACTTTAATCAAAATGGATTTGTATTTTATACAAATTTAGATAGTCAAAAAGGACATGAATTAAAACAAAATCCAAATGTAGCAATGTGCTTTCATTGGAAAAGTTTACTAAGACAAATTAGAGTTAATGGCACAGTTTCATTGGTGCCCAATGAGGTTGCAGATGATTACTATAATTCAAGAAGTTATGAAAGCAGAATTGGAGCATGGGCATCTAAACAGAGTAAAGAACTTAAAGATAGACAACAGTTGGATAATTCTATCGAAGAATATAAAAAAAAATATTTAGATAAGAATAAGGTTCCTCGACCAAATTATTGGTCAGGATGGAATTTATCCCCCTCAAGTATTGAATTCTGGCTTGATGGAGATAATAGAATTCATGAAAGATTAAAATATACAAAAAATTCTGAAGGAGAATGGATCAAATCTCTTTTGAGCCCTTAAAAACTTCTAGATAAACTAAATGTTGTTAGATTTTTTAAAATTTCTTTTTCTTTAGTATCTTCAAAAACGCTC
>CACLDI010000031.1 GCA_902605605.1 uncultured Pelagibacteraceae bacterium | reverse complement strand
TTCTTATAGAAATTAATTACATGAGCTATGTATTTAATACAGGATTTACATTTTTGTTTTATCCAATGTTTTTCGTAGTCTTTAACTTTTTAAGTAAATTGATCTCACAAAAAAAAAATGATTAAAGAAAATTTAGGAATTAGAAAATCAGACGTAATAAACAGGAGAATGTTTATTATTGGTGCTGCAAAAATAATTATCTTTACCGGAATTGTTGCTCGTCTTTTTTCTCTTCAAATTAGTGATAATAAAAAATATCTTACACTTTCAGATAAAAACAGGATTAGAGAATGGAAACTCCCACCCACAAGGGGGAACATTGTTGATTATTTTGGAAATATAATTGCAGGTAATTTAAAAGTTTATCAATTACATATTATACCTGAGCAAGTTGAAAACTTTAACTACCTTTTAGTAAGATTAAAAACGCTTTTAAATTTAAGTGAGAAAAAAATTCAGAAAATAGTAAATTTAAAAAATAAATTAAAACCTTGGGACAGTATAATTGTATCTGAGAATTTAAGTTGGAGCCAATTCTTAAAGGTTAACAATTATTTATATGACTTAGTTGGCGTAAAACCTGTAATGACAATTTCTAGAAATTATCCATTTAGTGAAATGTATACTCATGTTTTAGGCTATGTAAGTCAACCGAATGAAGAGGAAATATTAGAAAATGAAATAGTAAAAGAAAGGTTCGTTCCAGGCATGAAAATTGGAAAGTTAGGTTTGGAAAAAACACTTGAGAACCAATTAATAGGGACTAACGCAATTCAAAGATATGAGGTTAATGCTTATGGTAAAAGAATAAATCAACTAGAATATCAAAAAGGACTGCAAGGCAGCAAAATTAGATTAACTGTAGATACAGAAGTTCAAAAACTTTCTGCTCAATTGCTTTCGAATAAAGCAGGATCAATAAGTGTTATGGATATTTATACAGGAGATATAATTGCTATGTACTCCTCTCCTTCTTATGATCCAAATTTATTTTTGTTTGGTATTAGTCAAGATGAGTGGCAACTAATTAGAAATAATCCACTAAAACCTTTAATTAATAAAACTCTTTCAGGACTTTATTCTCCAGGATCAACAATTAAGCCAATCGTAGCTCTTTCTGCTTTAGAGAACAATATTATCAATCCAAATTTTAAAGTTAAATGCACAGGTAAAACAGAACTATATGGCCAAACTTTTCATTGCTGGAAAGAAAAAGGACATGGTTTTGTAAGTTTAAAAAATGCAATGAAACAATCTTGTGATACTTATTTTTATGAAATTGCAAGATTGTTAGGAGTTGATCGATTAAATGTCACTGCTAAAAAGTTTGGTTTAGGTGAAAAAGTATTAGGAGAATATTTTGATAATGAAAAAAGAGGTTTGTTTCCAAATACTAATTGGAAAAAAAATAATCTTGGAAGAGGATGGGTTTTAGGCGAAACATTAATTACAGGAATTGGACAAGGATACACTCAAACTACACCCCTACAATTGTGTTTAATGACAGCTCAAATTGCAAATGGTGGATATAAAATTAAACCAAAAATTATTGTAAATAACGATCCATTAAGTTTAGAAGATGCAAAAAACACAATGGAACTGCAGTCTTTGCAAAAACCTAATACGATATTATTTGACAATCCAAAAAATATTAAAATAGTTCAAGAGGCAATGTTTAGTTCTACAAATGAGCAATTCGGTACTTCTTATAGATCTAGAATTGATGATCCAAAATATCAGTTTGCAGGCAAAACTGGAACTGCTCAAGTAAAAAGGATTAGTAAAAGAGAGAGAGAGCTTGATCTAGAATTAGAACAAATACCTTATAAGGATAGAGATCATGCACTTTATGTTGCTTATGGTCCATATAAAAATCCAAGATATGCATTAAGTATAATTGTTGAACACGGTGGTTCAGGTAGTAAAGCTGCAGCTCCAATGGCAAAAGAATTGTTTAAATTAATAATTGATAGAGATGAGCTAAGAGACAAACAATCTAATTTTGAAAATATAAATATCTGATGTTTCAAAGTGATAGATTAAATTATGAACTTTCTTTTTTTCAAAAAATTAAAGAGCTAGATTACACACTATTGATTTGTATTATTATTTTATCAATAATTAGTTTATTGGTTATGTACTCAACAGATGGTGGAGAAATACTTTATCATACCAAAAGTCATTTTAGTAAATTAGCAGTTTTCTTTCCTATGATGATATTCATTGCATTTTTAAACATTAGACATTGGCATACTTTTGCATATGTATTTTACTTACTAATTATTTTTTTATTATTGTATGTTTCGTTTTTTGGTTTAAAAGCATCTGGCTCACAAAGATGGATGGATATGTATTTATTTGTTCTCCAGCCATCTGAGTTAATGAAAATTGGTATTATTCTATGTCTTGCAAAATACTATCATCGAATAAAAATTGAAAATGTAAATACTCTAACAAGTATCATTTTGGTTTTATCAATTATAACAGTACCAATTATATTTGTTATCTCTCAACCTGATCTAGGAACATCAGTATTAATTGCTTTGAGTGGTTTAATAATTTTGTGGTTAGGTGGAGTAAGAGTTAAATATTTCGTATATTCATTTATAACTTTTCTTATTTCCTTACCTTTTATTATATCTTTTTTAAAACCTTACCAAAAACTTAGAATATTAACATTTTTAGATCCAGACAGAGATCCTCTTGGGGCGGGCTATCAAATTATCCAATCTAAAATTGCTATAGGATCTGGTGGGCTAGATGGTAAGGGATTTTTAAAAGGTACGCAAAGTTATCTAGATTTTTTACCAGAAAAACATACTGACTTTATTTTTACTTTATTTTCTGAGGAATTTGGTTTTATTGGATCTGTTGGTCTCTTAATTCTTTACACAATAATAATATTAAGAATTATTCGTATTGGAGCTATATCAAGAAGTAATTTTTCTAAATTATTCTGCTTTGGTTTTGCTTTTTCAATTTTTATTTATATCTTTGTAAATTTATCTATGGTTTTAGGCTTACTTCCTATAGTTGGCTCTCCACTTCCCATTATGTCGTATGGGGGCTCTTCAATGTTAGCTACTATGATAGGCTTTGGTATTGTTTTAAGTGCCAAAATTAATCATAAACAAATAATTGCCTAGTAAGATATATTTTAAACAAGCATAATTTGTCACTCTCAAAAAATATTTTTTGATTGTATAAGAAGCCATGAGCAAGAATATTAAAATTGGAATAGTAGGTGCTGGCATCCAGGGTGTTTCCAATGCTTTATTTTTGCAAAAAAAAGGTTTTAATGTAACTATTTTTGACAGAGATAATCCTGGAGCGCAAGCTGCATCTTATGGAAACGCAGGACATTTTTCTCCATACGCTTCAGTTCCAATTAATAGACCCGATGTATTAACAGATGTGCCTGCAATGCTTATGAGTTCATCTGGTCCATTAGCATTAAAATGGAACTATGTTCCAAAAATGATTCCATGGTTTTTAAAATTTATTATGAACTCAACAACTAATAAAATGATGCATACAGCCAAAAATATGCATCAAATTTTAGATCTTGCCTTACCAGCATATGATGAATTGTTTGATGAAATAGATTTAGAAGGTTTAGTTGAGAACAAAGGAATTTTATATATTTGGAATAATCAAAATTTAAAAAGTAGAGAACTTGAAATTAATGTAAGAGAGGAATTGGGTGTTAAACAGCAATTGGTTAATAAAGATGAAATTCATGATCTAGAACCACATATAAAACCTATTTATCATGCTGGAGTTTATTATCCTTATGCAAGACATGCTCGTAATCCAAAAAAAATACTTTTAAAGTTATTTGATTTATTTTTGAAAAAAGGAGGTAAATTTAACAAAGTTAATATCAATGATATTAATTTTGATGAAGAAAAACCCATTTTTAAAACAGAAACTCAAAGTTATATTTTTGATAAGGCAGTAATTGCATGTGGTGCATTTTCAAAAAAATTAACTGACAACTTTGGTGAAAAAATACCTTTGGATACAGAAAGAGGATATCATGTTCATTTTAAAAATTG
>CACLDI010000030.1 GCA_902605605.1 uncultured Pelagibacteraceae bacterium | reverse complement strand
ATAACATTTTTAGGAAGATCTAAGGTTTTGTTTGTCAAAGATAAAAACGTTAAATCTTTCATTTCATCTAGATAAGTCAAACTTTCATAGAAGACTGGGCCAATAACTACTTTTATACCCATTTGTTTTAATTCAAATGCTGATTTAAGAGTTTGATTAGGTCTAGAAGCTGTATCTTTTGGGTAAATTTCAATTAAATTATTATTAATATCTTTTACAGCTAAACTTACAGCTTTAATAATTGACTGACCAATCTCTTTATTCGATCCAGTCATTGGTACTAACAAACCAATTTTAATTTTTTCGTTTGCACTAACTGTTTGAAAAAATAATAAAAACACTCCACATTTCAGTATGAAAAGAATATTTAATAATTTAGTCATTTTAATGTTATTATAGTATTTTTTTTAGCTAAATTATGATCATTAAACCACAATCTAAAATAAAAGATAATGAAAATGGTCTTTATATAGTTTCAACGCCAATAGGGAATTTGAAAGATATTACTATAAGAGCAGTAGAAATATTAAAACAATCAGATTTTATTTTATGTGAAGACACTCGTATTTCAAGAAATTTATTAAATAAATACGAAATCAAATCGAAATTAATTTCAAATCATAAATTTAATGAAAAAAAAAATACTTTAAAAATTATTGAATATTTAAAATCTGGAAAAATAATATCTCTAATTTCTGACGCGGGGACACCTGCTATTTCTGATCCAGGCTCAGTTTTAGTTAACGAGTGTGTTAAAAATAATATTAAGATTATCCCAATACCTGGTCCATCAGCAGTGGCAACAGCTATATCTATTAGCGGATTTTCTGATCAATTTTTTTTTTACGGTTTTTTACCAGACAAAAAACAGCAAATAATAAATGAGTTTAAAAAAATATCAGAATTAAACTCAACTTTAGTTTTTTTTATATCTCCTAAAAAAATTAATAAAATTATACCCGAAATTAAAAAATACTTTGCTGAGAGAAAAATTGTGATTTGCAGAGAAATTACTAAGTTATACGAAGAGTTTTTAAGAGCAAATGTAGGCGAATTGGAAGAATTTCAAAAAGAACCAAAAGGAGAATTAACGGTTGTAATTTCAGAAAAAAAAACTGATGAAAATAACTCTAAAAATTTGAATGAATCTGATATTAATATAATTAATAAAATGATTAATAAACTTACAATAAAAGAAATTACGGACTTAATTTGTCAAAACAGTAAAGTTTCAAAAAAACTAGTATATAATTATTGTTTAAAGTTAAAAAATGAAAATTAAGTTTCTATTACTAATATTTGTTGGATTTATTTTGTCAGGGTGCGTAGGTGTCAGCTCCAAAGGATTATTTGGAACAGGTGTTTCAGTAGCACTAGATCCAAGAACATTAGGAACCCAAATAGACGACTCAATTATGCAAAAGAGTTTAACCGCTAGAATTTTAGCTAAAGATAAAAAGTATTTTTTGTCAGTAAAATCTAAAGTAATTGATGGAAGAATTTTTTTAACAGGAAAAGTCGATGGACCTGAGGAGAAATTACAGATAACAAAAATTGCCTGGGAGACAAAAGGTACTAGATCAGTTCGTAACGATATTAAAATAAAAGAAGAATTTAATTTTAAACAATCTGCTAAAGATATTTTAATAACCACGCAGTTAAGAACTGCCTTAATAGTAAACAAAAATATTAAAGCTACAAATTATCAAATAGATACATACAAAAAAAAAATATATGTGTATGGAATTGCGCAAACATCTGAGGAAAAAGATTTAGTAATTAGTGAAGCTAAAGAAATCTTAGATGTTGAGAATGTAATAGCAAGTATAATACTTGTTGAGGATCTAAGAATTCAAAAAGATTAATTATTTTTTATAATCTATAACCTCTGAAGAGTAAGCAGCTATAGACGCTAAATTAATTATTTCAGAAGTCGAAGATCTTAGGGGGGCAATCTCAATTGGAAGGCCAAGCCCAATAAGTAAAGGTCCAATGACTTTTGTGTCTCCAAATGTTTTCATTAGCTTGTATGATATGGCTGCACTGTGCTGACCAGGCATTATCAGAATATTTGCTTTACCTACAATTTTTGCAAAGGGATACAATTCTTGGTATTCGGAGTTTAACGCAACATCTGGTTGCATGTCTCCATCAAATTCAAAATCTACTTTTTTTTCTTTTAAAATTTCAACCGCATCTCTGATATGCTTTGTTCGACTTGTTAAAGGCTGGCCGAAAGTTGAATGCGAAACAAATGCAACTTTTGGATCAAATCCAAATAGTCTAACAACTCTTGCAGTTGACATTGCAATTTCTGCCATTTGTTCTGATGTTGGGTATTCGTGGACACTAGTATCTCCTATAAATATTGTTTTTCCTTTATGAACCACCATATTTAGCCCAAACATTATCTCACCTTTTCGTACATCTACAACTTGCTTAATCTTTTCCAAAGAGGCACCAAAACGTCTTGTATTCCCGGTTACAGCACCATCAGCGTCTCCACACGCAACCATACTTGTAGCCCATATAACCCTGTCATTTCTAACTAATCTATCACAGTCTCGTTCGAGCAAACCCTGTTCTCTTTGTAATTTTTTAAATAGATGTTTGACATATTTGTTTCTTTTTTCTTCATCCTTTGAATTTATTATTTCGATATCGAAGTTCTCACTGTATCCAATATTTTTGATTTGTTCCTTAATTTTACTTTCTTTGCCAACCAAGATAGGGATTCCTAACTTAGAATTTTTAAATGCAATTGCTGCCTTTAATGTATTTTCATCTTCTCCATCAGCAAACACAATTCTTTTTTGATTATTTTTTATAAATGAGTTTATACCTTGCATTATAGTTACGGTTGGATCTAATCTTTGTTTAAGTTGTTCTTTATAAATTTCAAAATCTTCAATATTTTTTCTAGCTACTCCACTTTTCATTGCAGCTTTTGCTACAGCTGCTGGAATTACACTTATTAGTCTTGGATCAAATGTAGATGGAATAATATAATCTTTTCCATAATGTGGTCTTTCACCACCCATTGCAGCCACAACTTCATCTGGAACATCTTCTCTTGCAAGTTTAGCAATTGCTTGCGATGCAGCAACTTTCATTTCTTCATTAATAGTTTTAGACCGTACATCTAAAGCTCCTCTAAAAATGTAAGGGAAACCAATTAAATTGTTAACTTGATTAGGATAATCTGATCTTCCAGTTGCTATAATTGCATCATTTCTTACTTCGTTTATTTCTTCTGGTAAAATCTCAGGGTCTGGATTAGCACAAGCAAAAATAATTGGATTTTTTGCCATACTTTTAACCATCTCTTTTTTAAGAACTCCTTTTGCTGACAACCCTAAAAAAACATCTGCACCTTTCATGGAGTCTTCAAGAGTTCTTAGTTTTGTCTCAACTGCATATTTTGATTTCCACTGGTCTATACCTTCAGTCCTTCCTTTATAAATTACGCCTTTTCTATCAAGCATAATCACATTTTCTGAAGGCACTCCTGAATTTTTAAATAATTCGGTACAAGCTTGGGCAGATGCTCCAGCACCATTAACTACTACTTTAATTTCTTTAATTGATTTACCACTTATATCTAGAGCGTTTATTAGTGCAGCCGTTGTAATTATTGCAGTACCATGCTGATCATCGTGAAAGACTGGAATATCTAAAATTTCTTTTAATTTTTGTTCAATTATAAAGCAATCTGGGGCTGCTATGTCTTCTAAATTAATTCCCCCAAAGCTTGGAGCAAAATTTTTAATTGAGTTAATAATTTCCTCACTGTCTTTGGAGTCTATTTCAAGATCTATAGAGTCTATGTCGGCAAACCTTTTGAATAACACTGCCTTTCCCTCCATCACTGGTTTCGAAGCTAATGCCCCTAAATTCCCCATTCCCAAAATAGCTGAACCGTTACTGATAACTGCAACTAAATTTCCCTTACTTGTGTAATCATAAGCTGCTTCTGGATTTTCACTGATCTCTTTTACTGGGGCCGCAACCCCTGGAGAATATGCAAGGGCAAGATCCCTTTTAGTAATCATATTTTTTGAAGAAATGATCTCAATCTTGCCAGGTTTTTTCTCTTTATGAAAATCTAAAGCTTCTTTATCTGTGTAATGATCAATCTTTGTTTTTTTCATTTGTTATAATATGTGTACAATTAGGGTAAATTTAAGACTAATATGATTTATGAACTTACTTAAGTCAACAGGCACATTTGGTTTTTATACGATCATAAGCAGATTACTTGGATATTTAAGAGATATTTTAATTGCAATATTTTTAGGAAC
>CACLDI010000029.1 GCA_902605605.1 uncultured Pelagibacteraceae bacterium | reverse complement strand
TTTTTAATCGCTTTAAATTTTTTTGTGTATTAGTGATTAAGTCTTTTATCATTAGATCAATTGAGTCTCTTACTATTTGATTAATTGCTATTTTATAATTTTTTTTGTTTATCTTTTTTTTATAATTTACATAAATATTTTTAAGAAAATTAATCTCACATAGCTCTTCTAACTTAAAAAGATTTGCTTTGATTCCATCTTGAATATCATGATTATTATAAGCTATATCGTCTGAAATAGCTGAAATTTGTGCTTCTAATGATGGAAAAGTATTAAATTTAATTTTATTTTTAAAAAATTTTGTTCCAATAAGTTTATTTATAATAGTTAATTCATGCACTGGTCCATTATGTTTTAAAAGTCCCTCTAAGGTTTCAATGGTAAGATTTAATCCTTTAAATTTTAAATATTTATTTTCTAAAAACATAACAATTCTCAAAGTTTGTAGATTATGATCAAAACCACCATGATTATCCATACATTCATGTAAAGCATCCTCTCCAGCATGTCCAAAGGGTGTATGGCCTAAGTCATGAGCTAAACTTAAAGTTTCTGCCAAATCCTCATTTAGGTCTAAATATTTTGAGATCGACCTTGCTATTTGGGCAACTTCAATTGAATGAGTTATTCTAGTTCTAAAATGATCACCCTCAGTGTTTACAAAAACTTGGGTTTTATGCTTTAGTCTTCGAAACGACGCGCTATGGATAATTCTATCTCTGTCTCTTTGAAAAGGTGATCGATACTTAGAGTTAGCTTCTTTATTAAGTCTACCTTTACTTTTAAATACGCCCAACAAAGTGTCTTTTTTCATCCTTTAATTTAAATAATTAAGTATTATATTAGTAATATCAGTGTTCAGTCATGATTAAAGAAATTAAATTTACGGATAAAGCGTTAAAACAAATAGAAAATCTATTGTCAAAAAAAGACGAAGGTTCTTTTTTTAGAATCGCTATTAAGGGAGGTGGTTGTTCTGGTTTTCAATATGAATTTACTTTTGATAAATCAAAACAAGCTGACGATTTTAATTATCAAAATATTTTAATTGATAAGGCATCTGCTGACTTGTTAAAAGGATCTGAAGTTGATTATGTATCTGAATTAATTGGTGAGTCTTTTAAAATTTCCAACCCTCAAACAAAATCTTCTTGTGGGTGTGGAGTTTCATTCTCTCTTTAATGCTCATTTCATCGTGGAATGTTAATTCTGTTAGAGCAAGAATAGAAAATATCAAAAGCTATCTACTAAAATATAAACCAGATATTTTAATGATACAGGAAATAAAAACAGAGGATATTAATTTCCCTTATGATGACTTTTCATCAATGGACTATGAAAGTCATGTGTTTGGTCAAAAAAGCTATAACGGTGTAGCAATTATTTCAAAAAAAAAACTAACCAATATCAAAACGGATTTAATTAAGGACAAATTAAAACAATCAAGAATAATTTCTGCTGAAGTTGAATATAAGAAAAAAACTATTCAATTAATAAATATTTATACTCCAAATGGAAATCCTGTAGATACAGAAAAGTATGATTATAAAAAAAATTGGATGGATCAGTTAATTAAACAATTAAAATCATTATCAAAGAAAAATTCTAACATAATACTTGCTGGAGATTTTAATGTTATTCCTGCTGCAGAGGATGTTTATAATGTGAAAAGTTTTGAAGATGATGCTTTGTATCGACTCGAAATAAGAAAAAAATTTAGAGAAATGTTAAATCTTGGATTTAGTGATGTTTACCGATATTTTAATGAAGACAAAGAAGGCTATACCTTTTGGGATTATATGAGAGGTGCATGGCAAAAAAATAACGGAATGAGAATTGATCACTTTTTAGTATCAAGCTCAATAATTGATAGTATTAAAGGTATTAATATAAATAAAGATCCTCGTGGAAGAGAAAAACCTTCGGATCACACTCCAATTGAGATTAACTTAGCTTAAAGATTTAATTTTATTAACCAATTCCTCGTTAATATTTCTTGGTCCTTTGTCTAATCTGTTTTTATGTCGTCTTTCACCTGGAAGTCTTACTTCACCCATTGACTTCATTTTATCAAAAAATTCATCTGCGTGTTTTTGCCATTCTGTTCCTGATGTTTTATCTGGACTAATTGCTAAAATAAATTCACCCCCACTTGGAGGACCACCATCATTGTTATCGTTAGCAGCTGTTTCAAAACTAAAATTATCACCAACTAAAGCACCAGCTAATAATTCTACCATCATCGCAATTGCAGAACCTTTATAACCACCAAAAGGAAGAAGCACTCCACCATCGGCTATTTGTCCTGGATCAGTAGTTTCTTTACCATCTTTCGTAAGTCCTGTTCCTAATGGAACTTTGTGCCCTTCTCTTTTTGCCACCTGAACTTCCCCCATAGCCATTGAAGCAGTTGCCATATCATAAACTACAGGCGTCTTTCCAGGTCTAGGCCAAGAAAATGAAATTGGGTTTGTTCCAAAAAGAGGTTTAATTGCACCAGCAGGTGCAACAGCAGGCTTATAAGAAGTACATGCAAAAGCAACTAAACCATCTTCAGCTAATTTTTCGGTTTCTGGCCACATAGCAGCCATATGATGAGAATTATTTATTGCTAAGACAGCAACACCATTTTCTTTAGCAGCTTTACTTAATTCTGGTAAACTTTTATTTAATACCACTGGAGCTAAACAATTATTACCTGCAACTTTAATTACAGATGGTGATATTTTTTTAATTTCAGGTTTTCCTTTACCATTTATTTTACCACTTTTTAATCCTGAAACATAAGCTGGTAATCTAAATAAACCATGAGAAAGTGATCCATCTCTTTCTGCATTTGTAATTAATTCTGAAAGAATTGATGCAGTATCTTCATCACATCCATTTACTAAGAGAGTTTTTTTCGCTAAGTTATTAATTTCGTCTAGGGTTAATGAAACAGTGTTCATTATTTTGATTTACATTTCTTACATAAACCAAAAAATTCTAAATTGTATTTACTGTATTTCATCCCTGCCTCATCAGCAAAGTTTGATAAATATTTTGATAGTTTAGTATTACTTATTTCAGAAACTTTTTCACAACTTTCACATATTGAAAATGCTGTAGCCTTAGAAATTTGGCAACTAGAATTCTGACATGCAATGAATGCATTTCTACTTTCAATTTTGTGGATTTTACCTATTTCAACTAATTTATCTAATGCCCTATAAACTTGTAATGGTGCATTGATACCTTTTTTCTGTACATTAAAAAGAATTGAATATGCTTTTAACGGCTCAGGAGATTTATCAATCAAATCAAAAATAATTTTTTGGTTTTTTGAAAGATTGTGTTGTTTTTCCATTTTTAAATTTCCACTTAGTTTTTTAATTTAATCGATTGTTTAATTTTAAACAAAGATAATATGAACAATATCAACGCCGCTGCAATAATTGAGGGTCCAGAAGATGTATTAAATTCTAATGAAGAGTATAGTCCTAAGATAACTGATAATAAGCCACCAATTATAGAGAATAGTACCATTTTCTGAGGACTATCGGAGATATTTCTAGCCATTGCGGCAGGAATAATTAACATTCCTGTAATCAATAATAATCCAACCATTTTGATAGAAATAGCAATTACCGCTGCCATTAATATTGTAAAAATAGCTTTTGCTCTATCGGGGTTTAATCCCTCTGCCTCAGCTAATTCATAATTAACAGTTGATGCAAGTAAAGGTTTCCAGATTAATTTAAGTACTATTAAAATTAATGCTCCCCCTGTCCAAATTACAAGTAAGTCATCGGTGGTTACTGCTAATATATCGCCAAATAATAAACCCATAATATCAAATCTTATAAATGTTAAGAAACCAATAACTACTAATCCAACTGCTAATGATGAATGTGCTAAAAGACCTAACAATGCATCACCAGGAAGATTAGTTTTTTTTTGAAGCTGAATTAATATTAGTGCAATAACCGATGAAATTAAAAATACGGAAATGGCGATGTTTAAATCAAATGTATAAGCCATTGTAACTCCAAGAAGAGCTGAGTGGGCAAGTGTATCTCCAAAATAAGACAATCTTCTCCACACAACAAAACATCCAAGTGGACCAGTTACAAATGCAATTCCAATACCTGCAACTAGTGCTCTTATAAAAAAATCATCAAACATTTAATTTTTCTTTATTTCCCCTTCATCAGAATGAACATGATCGTGTTTGTGCTCGTATGTTGTTAAAATTTGAGAAGCTTTTTCACCAAACAAAGCTTTGTATTCATTATTTTTTGCTACATCTATTGGTGAGCCTGAACAACAAACATGTCCATTTAAACAAACTACGTGATCTGTTGCAGTCATCACCATGTGCAGATCATGAGAGATTAATAATATTCCACAATTCAAAGTATCAGAAATTTTTTTTATTAATTCATACAAAGCAATCTCACCTGTATAATCAACTCCCTGTACTGGTTCATCTAACACTAATAATTCTGGTTTTTTAGAAATTGCTCTTGCAATTAAAACTCTTTGAAACTCTCCACCAGATAAACTACCTAAATTTTTATTTTTAAGATGAATTACGCCTGTTAATGATAATGCTTCATCAATAGCACTATCTTCTATAGTTTCTGTTAAAAGCATAAAATCGTAAACTCTTATGGGTAATGTCCAATCAATTGAAATCTTTTGAGGAACATAACCAACTTTGGTTGTGTATTTTTCAACAGTCCCCTCAATATTTTTATAAATTCCTAAAGCAATTTTAGCAGTGGTACTTTTACCAGAACCATTTGGGCCAATGAGAGTTACAATTTTACCCTTTTTTACTGTAAGAGAAACACCCTCGACTAACCATTTTTCACTTTGGCGAAAACCAGCATTATTTAATTTA
>CACLDI010000028.1 GCA_902605605.1 uncultured Pelagibacteraceae bacterium | reverse complement strand
TCTCTAAGTTTTTTTCCTGTGCCTCTTTGAACCACACCTTCAAGAATTGATGTCATTTGATATGCAGTGGCAGGTGAAAAAATTTGCTTATAGTTGTTTTTAATTTTGGGATAATCGTCACTTAGGTAAGAAATTTGATCACAATCTATACACTGTCTCATATTATTATTGTATATAGTGTTACCTTCACTATCTTGAATTCTATCTATTAATATTGGCTCAATAAGTTTTCCACCATTTACAAAAGCAGAATAAGCTGATGTTAAATTTAAAAGTGTAGTCTCAGCAGAACCTAAAGATATGGATAGCAATTCTTCTGGATTTTCGTAAATTTTAAGATCTTTTGAAAAATTAGCAATTTTTTCTACACCAAGATTCTGAGCAATTCGTACAGTCATTAAATTTCTAGATTTTTCCAATCCAGTTCTAAGTGTAGATGGGCCATAAAATTTTTTTCCGTAATTTTCAGGTTTCCACATCTTTAAATCATCACCTTGATCTAAAACTAAGGGGGCGTCTAATACCAACGATGTTGGAGTGTAATTATTTTCTAACGCTAATGCATAAACAAATGGTTTAAAAGCAGATCCTGGCTGTCTATTGGCCTGAGATACTCTATTAAATTCACTTTTTTTAAAACTAAATCCACCACTAAGTGCCAAAATCCTACCAGTATAAGGATCCATAACAACAATGCCTCCATTAATTTTAGGTAATTGTTGTAAACTAAATTTTTTATCATTTAATTTTTTCACATATATAATATCTCCTGGCTGCAATAAATTTTTAAATTCTTTTTTGGTCCAAGAAATATCTTTGTACTCAATAACACCTTCTATTTTATCTTCTGTTTCAATTTCTGCTGAGAATTTATTTATTTTTTTTACTATTGCTAATGACCAATCAATTGATTTTTCTAAACCAAATTTTTTTAAATCTTTATTCCAATTACTATTATAAGTCTTGTTAGTTAATGGTCCTCTCCAACCTTTTCTTTGATCGTATGAAATTAATCCGTTTCTCAAGGAGTTTGTAGCAATTTTTTGAAACTCTAAATTGATAGGTGTATTTATATTGAAGCCTTGTTTGTATACTTTATCATAGGTAAAGTTTTCTATTACATTTTTTCTTATATCCTCAATAAAATATTGTGAATCTTCTAGATAAATTTTCTTATTTTTATTTAATATAATTTCTTTAATTTTTAATTTCTCATACCGTTCAGAAGTTATATAATTATTGTCAAATAAATTTTTTAAAACCAGATTTCTTCTAAATTTGGCAACTTCAATATCTCTATATGGGTTGTACCTACTTGGGGCCTTAGGTAATGCGGCTAATAATGCAGCTTCAGAATAATTTATATCCCTAATTGATTTATCAAAGTATTCCAAGCTAGCAGCTGCTATTCCATAAGCTCCACTTCCTAAATATATTTGATTTAGATATAATTCTAAAATTCTTTCTTTAGAAAGTGCTCTTTCGATCCTAAAGGCCAAAATTGCTTCTTTAATTTTTCTATTAATACTCACTTCATTTGTTAACAAAAAATTTTTAGCAACTTGTTGTGTTATTGTTGAAGCTCCCTCTAATCGCTTAGAGGAAATAATGTTAGATATATTATTAACTACTGCTCTCAATACCCCTTTAGCGTCTACACCTGGATGTGAAAAAAAATTTTTATCTTCTGCAGATAAAAATGCATTTATTACATTTTTGGGGATTGAACTGTAAGGCACAAAAACTCTTTTTTCCTTAGAAAAATCTGCAACAAGTTCTCCTTCTCCTGAGTAGACCTTACTTGAAACAGGTGGTTTGTAATTTTTTAAAAATTTATAATCAGGAATATCATTAGAATAAGTCCACAACACACCAACTATCAAAACGCTAGATAAAAGAACTATTGATATAGAAATAAGAAGAATATTCTTTAAAAATTTATGCATTTTAATTCCATTATATCTTGGAATTTGTTAAAGATAAGGCACAAGAATTAACAAAATTTATTTAAAATTATAAAATTTAATGAAATCAACAATTACAATATTATGGAAAAAAATTTATATATTGATGCTTCGCATCCAAATGAAACTAGAGTTGTTCTTAAATCTGATGAAAATATCGAAGATTACGAATACGAAGGTTTAAAGAATAATCTAATAAAAAATAATATTTATTTAGGTAAAGTAAGTAGAATTGAGCCGTCTCTTCAGGCAGCTTTTATTGACTTTGGAAGAGATAGACATGGTTTTCTGTCTTTCAATGATATCCAATCAGATTATTATCAAATACCGAAGGCTGATTTAGATAAAATTAAAGAAGAAGAAGAGAAAGCTAGAGAAGAACTTTCAAAACAAGTTGAGGCTAAAGAGGAAGAAAATATCGCTGAAGGAAAATTAGAGATAGATGATCCTATTGAAAAAGAAATAGAAAATCAGACAGAAAATAGTGAAATTAAATACCAAAAGAATAATACTGAAGAGGAAAAAGAAAAAAAGAAAGAAAATAAGTTCAGATTTAAAAAATATAAAATTCAGGAAGTTATAAAACCAAATCAGGTAATACTTGTTCAGGTTATTAAAGATGAAAGAGGTCAAAAAGGGGCTGCTCTTAGTACCTTCATTTCCATTGCTGGAAAATATATTGTTTTAATGCCTAATACACCAAAAGGTGGTGGAATTTCGAGAAAAATTTTTAATCCTGCAGATAGAAAGAAAATAAGATCAATTTTAAATGAAATCGAAATTCCAAAAGAAATGGGATTAATAGTTAGAACAGCAGGTAGTAATAAAACCAAAAATGAAATCAATAATGATTTAACAACTCTTATTAAAACCTGGAGTCAAATTAAAGATAATGCAATTAATTCTATTGCCCCAGCTCTTATTCATCAAGAAAGTGAAATTATTAAAAGAACTTTAAGAGATATGTTTGATGATAATACCCAAAATATAATTGTAGAAGGTACTGATGGTTATAAAAAGGCACAGTCTTTTATGAAAACAATGATGCCATCTAGTGTTAAAAAAGTAAAAAAATATAGAGGTAAAGTACCTTTATTCATTGAAGAAAATATTGAACAAAAATTAAATCAAATCTTTGACTCTGAAATTAAACTTAAATCAGGAGGTTATTTAGTTATTAACCCTACTGAGGCATTGGTATCTATAGATATAAACTCAGGTAGCTCCATAAAGGGTAAAAATGTTGAAAGCACTGCTTTAGATACAAACATTGAAGCAGCAGAGGAAATTGCTAGGCAAATTAAAATTAGAGATTTATCTGGTTTAATTATAATAGATTTTATTGACATGCTAAGTTACGGAAACAGACGATTAGTTGAGAGAAAATTAAAAGAAAAATGCAGGTCAGATAGAGCTAGAATACAGATAGGCAGAATAAGTAACTTTGGTCTTTTAGAGATGTCTAGGCAAAGATTAAGGGAAAGTGCCATTAAATGGAAAGTTACTCTAACAGACGAGTCTTTTGCGCAGAAACTACTTAAAATTGTTGAATTAAAAGCAGTTTTGAACAAGGCAAAATTTGTAGAATTAAAAGTTTGTAAAAAAATTTCTGATTTTTTAAAAGAAAACTTTGTTAATGATTTAACTTATTTTGAAAAAAAAAATAAGATGACAATAGATATAATCAGCGACAATTCATTAATTATTCCTGAATATATAATAAATGTTCAAAACAAGTCAAAAAAAACTATAGAATTAGTTGAGTTTTATGAAAAACTTAAAAACTTAGAAATACAAAATAAAGAAGATAAAATAATCAAAAATAAAGAAAAAAAAACTTATAAAAAAACATATAAAAAAAAAAGATTTTATAAAAAAACTAAATAATTCCTTCGGTTGGAGATGAGGGACTTCCCATTAGCGTTTTTGCTATTCTGCCTGAATTGTATGATTGTCTCCCAGCTACAACTGCATTTTTAAAAGCTAATGCCATTTCAAATGGTTTTTTTGCTTTTGCTATTGCTGTATTTACTAAAACGCCGTCACAACCGAGCTCCATTGCAATCGTTGCGTCTGATGCTTGACCTAAACCTGCATCGATAATAACAGGAAGTTTAGTTTGCTTTCGAATAATTTGAATATTAATTTTATTTAATATTCCTAATCCAGAGCCGATCGGCGCCGCCAAAGGCATGATTGCATCTGCGCCTGAGTTTTCTAAACGTTTTGCCATTAAAGGATCATCGTTACAATAAACCATAACCCTAAATCCTTCATTAGCAAGGATCTCTGTAGTTTTTAAGGTTTCAATCATATCTGGAAATAAATTAGTTTTATCTCCTAAAACCTCAAGCTTGACTAGCTTCCATCCTCCAATTTCTCTTGCTAGTCTTAGAGTTCTTAAAGCATCTTTTGAGTTGAAACAGCCTGCTGTGTTTGGAAGATACGTAATTTTTTTTGGATCAATGTAGTCCATCAGAAGTGGTTTATTTTTATTTGAAATATTCACACGTCTTACAGCAACAGTAACAATTTCTGAACCAGAGAATTTAATTGCCTTCGCACATTCTGACATGCTTTTATATTTTCCAGTTCCAACTATTAATCTTGAATCAAATTTTTTTTTTGCAATTATCAACTTATCTTTTTTCAAACTATCCTCCTCCAATAAAATGAACTATTTCAATTTTATCATCTTTTTTTAATTTTATATTGCTAGTTCTTTTTTTATCAATAATTTCTTGATTTAATTCAATTGCCACTTTTTTTAATGGAATATTAAGATTTTTTAGAAGATCAGACAATTTAGAGTTATTCAAAACTGCTTTAACTTTACCATTTACTTTAATTTTTATTTTTTTCATCGTATATAAGTGCTGAATGACTAATAAAATAATTATTATTAATGGTCCAAATCTTAATCTATTAGGTGAAAGAGAACAATCACAATATGGATCAGATACATTTGGAGAATTAAAAGAAAAATGCATAACAAAATCAAAAGAAATTGGTTTAGATGTAAACTTTATACATTCAAATTTAGAAGGTGAAATTGTAAATATCATTCAAGAAGCTAGAAATGAGTACAAAGGAATGATAATTAATGCAGCAGGTTTTACACATACATCAGTAGCAATTAGAGATGCTCTTAGTTTGTTCAAAAAACCAATAATAGAATTACATATATCTAATATTTATAAAAGAGAGGAGTTTAGACACAAATCTCTAATAAGTGATATAGCAACTGGTGGTATTTTTGGATTGGGGACTGAAGGTTATATTTTAGCCATAATTTCTATACAAAAGATCATAGAGAATGAAAATAGATAAAAAAATTATTAAAGAATTAAACGAATATTTAGAAGAGTTTAATCTTACTGAAATAGAAATCACTGAGAAAGACACCAAAATTAAAGTCTCAAAGCATACAGGATCTAACATTAATCAACCTTCAATGGTTGCTTATAATTCACCAACTAAAAAAAATATTACAGAAAATAATCAAAATACAAAAAATGGTATTGAGGTTATATCTCCAATAATTGGTACTGCTTACCATGCGCCTGAACCAGGTGCTAAAAAATTTGTTGAAGTAGGTAAAAAAATTAAAAAAGGTGACACAATAATGATTGTTGAAGCCATGAAGACAATGAATCATGTGCCCTCCTCATCTGATGGGGTTGTTAAAGAAATATGTATCGATGATGGCCAACCAGTTGAATTTGGGCAAACTCTTATTATTTTAGAATAAATAATGTTCAAAAAAATTTTAATTGCTAACCGTGGGGAAATTGCTGTTAGAATTATTAGAGCTTGTAAAGAATGGGGAATATCGACTGTTGCTGTGCATTCTGATGTTGATCGAGATAGTATGCACGTTAGACTTGCTGATGAGAGTGTATGTATAGGTTCACACCAACCACAAAATAGTTACCTAAATATTCCAGCACTAATGTCTGCTATAGAGCTAACTAACGCTGAAGCTGTTCATCCTGGTTATGGTTTTCTCTCAGAGAATGCGAATTTTGCAAAAATATTAGAGGAAAATAA
>CACLDI010000027.1 GCA_902605605.1 uncultured Pelagibacteraceae bacterium | reverse complement strand
ATATTTTTTCAATGTTTTATAAATTATTAAAAAAACATGATTTCCAACTTGTAGTAATTCCTTCAATGAGAACACCATTAAGTACAATCCATTATGCTAAGGAGTTTTTTGGTGAAAATCATACTATAATAATGGATGTAGATAAAAAAGCGTACTTGTCTGCACTTGCAATATCAGAAAATATAGTGGTTACTTGTGACTCAAGCTCAATGATTTCTGAAGCTGCATTGACTTGTAAGCCCATATATATTGCAAACATTTTACCAAAAAAAAATGATAAAAGATTTCAAAGATTTCGAAATTTATTTAGAGAGTTAAATATAACCAGAAACTTAGGAGAAGAAGTTGAAATTTGGAACTATGAAAAACTAGATGAAACTAATAGAGTAGCAAAATTTATTAAACAAAAAATTCAATCCTAATGTCATTTTTAAATTCAATAAAAAATAATTCATCAAAACATGAAATTCCTTTCGATCATTGGGAGTATAGTGATGCGCTAAGCGAAAGTTCAATTGAAGAAATAATTAAAGCAGATATTCCTGATTTAACCAAACTTAATCTGTCATATGATGGGACAAGAGCAATTGATGGTGGTGGCGCAGAATTCCGAGAGGGGATTGCGTCAGGAGGTAAAGCAATAAAATTTAGATGTTTTATATCTAAAGAGAATGCCACACAGTTTCCACATCTAGTTAAATTTATTAATGAATTGCAATCTAAAGAAACTCATAAAACTATTTCTGAAATGATTGGAAGGGACTTATCAAATTCATATGTAAGAGTTGAAGTTATTTGTGACAGAGAGGGATTTTGGTTAAAACCTCATTGTGACATTAAAGAAAAATTAATGTCAGGCTTGATATTTGTTAATAATACCAATGAGTCTGAGGATTTAGGTACAGATTTTTATAACGAAAAGTTAGAGAAAGTTAAAACTTTACCTTATAGAAATAACTATGGGTATCTTTTTACTAGTGGTCCAAATACTTGGCATGGAATGGAAAAAAAGAAAATTTTAAAAGAGAGACGATGTTTGCAAGTAAACTATGTGACTTTTGAAACTGATTGGAAAGTTGAATAATTTTATTTTTCCCAATCAAATCTTGGAAAAGAGTCAAAAACTTTAAAAATTCCCTCTGACCATTGGTTACAAACCTTTGCATAATTCTCGTCTGTAACATTTAAACATTCAAGAGTAGATAGATTATCAGCGTCTTTTTTAAGAACTGCAAAATCAATTGGAGGTCCAACAGTAAGATCACTTTTTAATGTAGAGTCCATTGAAATCAAGGCACAACGTGATGCATCACCAATTGAAACAGTTGGTTTTATAACTCTATCAAGAATTGGTTTTCCATATTTTACCTCTCCGATTACAAGGTATGGTTTACTATCAGCTGGTCTTATGTAATTACCTTGAGGATAAACTAAATACAATTCATGTTGCTGGCCTTTTATCTGCCCTCCAACAATAAAAGTAGAACCTAACAAAACATTATCAGTATTTATTCCTTGAGGCGCTGAGTGTTCAATATTTAGTGAACCAACATAAGATGCTATTTGTTCAAAATCACTACAGGTATTTAAATTCATTATACCCGATGAACTTTTAAGATCTTTTTCAATTGATTTAAAAACTGCTTGAGATGTTCCTAAATTTCCTGATGTTACAATTACAATAGTTCGATCACCTACATCGTGAGTCATCATTTTAGAATAAATATTTACATTATCTAAACCAGCGTTTGTTCTTGAGTCTGAAGCAAAAACAAGACCCTCATTTGTTTTAATACCTATACAGTAAGTCATCTCACCTTAATAATTAGTTAATTATAACATTTTTTCATAATCAATTAAAAGCATAACAGATATATCCAATATGCATTTGCTTATTTTATCTAAGTATTAAACACTAAATTATTATGGCCACAAAGCTCTGGAAAAATTATAATTCAAAACATGCTTATGATGGTTATTTTACCAAAGATAATAAACTTCGAAAGCACGCTACAATAATTTCATCAATTTTAGAGAGATACGGTAAAAAAAAACTCCAAGAAATTGAAAAAAATTGTCAGAGTACCATAAGTGCTAGAGGCATAAATTTCAGAGTATATGCTGCCAATAATAGAGCAGAAGAAAAAAAATGGCCTCTTGATATAATTCCAAGAATAATCCCAAAAACACAATGGAACAAAGTCTCAAAAGGTTTAAAGCAGCGAGTAAAGGCTTTAAATTTATTTATTGATGATGTTTATAATCAAAAGAAAATATTCAAAGATAAAATCATTCCAAGAGAAATTATTTTTAATTCCCCTTTTTATGTAAAAGAATGTGAGGGGTTTTCTCCTAAACATAAAGCTTGGTCAAATATCTCTGGAGTCGATTTAATAAGAAATACAAATGGTGATTATTTAGTTTTAGAAGATAATCTAAGAGTACCTTCAGGTGTATCTTATATGCTCGAAAACAGGATGGTAATGCGAGATGTGTTTCCTGAATTATTTACAAGATATAAAGTTGCATCAATTCATCAATACACAAATAAATTATTCAACTGTATGGTTGAATGTATCCCAAAAAAAACTGTAAACCCACATATGGTAGTTTTAACACCTGGTATTTATAACTCAGCTTATTTTGAGCACTCTTTCTTGGCTGAACAGATGGGTATTGCTTTAGTCGAAGGAAAAGATTTATTTGTTGAGAACGATATTGTTTACATGAAAACTGTCAAAGGCCCCCTTAAGGTTGATTGTATATATAGACGTCTTGATGATAATTTTTTAGATCCCAAGGTATTTTTCAAAGGTTCACTGATAGGAGTGCCAGGATTATTTAAGAGCTGGCGCAAAGGAAACGTTGGTATAATTAATGCTATAGGTACTGGAGTTGCTGATGACAAAGTAGTTTACTCTTATGTTAATAAAATGATTGTTTATTATCTTGGTGAACAGCCAATCTTAAACCAGGTAGAAACTTACCTTTGTCACAATAAAAATGAGAGAAATTATGTAATTGAAAATATCTCTAAGTTAGTTGTTAAACCTGCTAATGCCTCAGGTGGTTATGGAATTATGATAGGCCCTAAAGCAGATAAAAAAGAAAGAGACGAAGTAATTGCAAAAATTAAAAAAAATCCAAGAGAATATATTGCACAACCACTTGAAACACTCTCAACAGCCCCAACAATTACTGAAAATGATATTGAGCCTAGGCATCTAGATTTAAGACCTTTTGTTCTTAGTGGAAAAACTACTTATGTGAGCACAGGAGGATTAACGAGAGTTGCACTTAGAAAAGGAAGTACAATAGTCAATAGTTCTCAGGGCGGAGGATCCAAAGACACATTAATTGTCGATGTATAAAATTTATATATCTTGTAGAGAAGTAACCTCTAATTTTTTTGTTTTAAGTGATTTTATTGCCTCTAAACATGCTAGTGCTGTTGACATATTGGTGCAATAAGGAACTTTATTTTTAAGCGTTCCTCTTCTTAGCGCTATTGCATCATTTAATCTGTGTTCGGTGTTTCCACCACCAGTATTAATTACAAGAGCAATTTTTTTAGAGTCTAACACATCAACAATATGAGGGGAGCCACTACTGACTTTATTAATAATTCTGCATTTCATTCCATACTTTCTAATATATTCCGCTGTTCCTCGAGTTGCACAAAGCGTAAATTTTAATTTTATTAATTCTTTAGCAAGGCCTATTCCTTCATCTTTGTGACTATCTTTTAAAGAGATAAACGCTAATCCATCTTTAGGTAAAGAGTTAGCAGAGGCTATTTGGCTTTTTGCAAAAGCCATTCCAAAGTTTTTATCAAATCCCATTACTTCACCTGTTGATTTCATTTCAGGACCAAGAAGAAGATCACTATTTGGAAATTTATTAAAAGGGAACACAGCTTCTTTAACTGCATACATTCCTTTAGATTTATCTCTTAAATTAAATTTTGATAATTTTTCACCTGCCATTACACGTGATGCAATTTTTGCAAGGGGTAATCCTTTTGCTTTAGATACAAACGGTACTGTTCGACTTGCTCGAGGATTAACTTCAATGACATAAATTTCATCTTTTTTAATTGCATATTGAATATTCATAAAACCCTTAACTTTTAAAGCTAATGCTAATTTTTTAGTTTGGTTTTCAATTTCTTTAATCAAAAACGGTTTTATAGATACGGGAGGTAAACTACATGCAGAGTCCCCAGAGTGAATACCAGCTTCCTCTATGTGCTGCATGATCCCTGCAACATGAACTTGTTTTCCATCTGAGATGGCATCAACATCAACCTCCATTGCATGATCAATAAATTTATCGATTAAAATTGGATTTTCTTCAGCAGCCTTAAAAGCCTCTTCTACAAAATTTTTAAGTTGGCTTTTTTCATGAACAATTTCCATTGCTCTTCCACCCAATACATAAGAAGGTCTCACCATTAAAGGTAAACCAATTTTTTCCGAAATTTGTATTGCTTGTTTATATGTTTTTGCAATCCCACTTTCAGCTTGTTTTAATTTCAATTTATTTAACAAATTTCTAAATCGATCTCTGTCTTCAGCTAAATCTATAGAAGTGTACTGTGTTCCAAGAATTGGAAGTTTGTGGTCATGTAAAAATTTTGCAAGTTTAATTGGAGTTTGCCCACCAAACTGTGCAATTATTCCAACAAGATTTCCTTTTTCTTGCTCTTTTTTAATAATGTTAAAGACGTATTCTTCCTTTAGGGGTTCAAAATAAAGTCTGTCACTTGTGTCATAATCAGTTGAGACAGTTTCGGGATTACAATTAATCATGATTGTTTCAAAACCAGCTTCTTTTAATGAAAAACTTGCCTGACAACAGCAATAATCAAATTCTATACCTTGTCCTATTCTGTTAGGACCGCCTCCTAAAATAATAATTTTTTTCTTAGTTGATGGATCTGCCTCACACTCTGAGCTGATTGAGAAATTTCGTTGATATGTTGAATACATATAAGGTGTAAAAGACTTAAATTCAGCAGCACAAGTATCAACTTTTTTGAAAACTGGTAAAATTTTTAATGCTGTTCTTTTTCTTCTAACGATATCTTCAGAAGTTTTGGTTAATTCAGAAAGTTTTTTATCAGAAAAGCCAATTGATTTTATTCTATTAAACTCAGCAAAATCCTTTGGTAATCCTTTCTTTTTGATCATAGTTTCATTATCTATGATTTCTTTAATCTGCTCTAAAAACCACGGATCAATTTTAGATAATGCGAATATTGAAAATTTTTTTATTAGAAATACTTTTTAAGTGAATTGAAGGAATAACACTTTTTCTTCCACACGAAATTATTATATCAAAATCTGTTTGATCTATTTTTTTATAAACTGTTTGTGAAATTGGAGAGAATCTTGGTGGGATAATCTTCCATATATTATTTGTTTCAACCTTGCAGTGAATAAAATCAATATCAAGTGCTTTAGCCAAACCTTCTACTTGGCTGATCATTCCGTGCATACCTTGTGTTAATAATAAACCTTTTAATTTAGACATTTATCACTATATAGCTTCCATATGAGTCAAAATCCAACTAAACACACAAAAGTGTTAATAATTGGATCCGGTCCTGCTGGATACACTGCTGCAGTTTACGCTGCTCGTGCAATGTTAAATCCTATTCTAGTTTATGGAGCTGAGCCTGGTGGACAATTAACAACTACAACTGATGTAGAGAATTATCCAGGATTTGCAGATGTGATCCAAGGTCCCTGGTTAATGGATCAAATGAAAGATCAAGCTAAAGCAGTTGGAACAGAAATGATTGAGGATCACATTGCCTCTGTGAATTTGAAATCACAACCTTTTGAAGCAATTGGTGATAGCGGTCAAAAGTATACTGCAGATAGCATAATTATTTCAACAGGTGCTCAAGCCAGATGGTTAAATATCAAATCAGAACAAGAATTTAGAGGCTTTGGAGTTTCAGCTTGTGCAACATGTGATGGTTTCTTTTTTAAAAATAAAGAAGTTGCAGTTGTTGGTGGTGGAAACGCTGCTGTTGAAGAAGCAATGTTTCTTACAAAATTTGCATCAAAAGTTAAATTGATCCACAGACGTGATAGTTTACGAGCTGAAAAAATGCTCCAGAAAAAATTAATGGAAAATAAAAAAATAGAAATTATTTGGGACTCTGTTGT
>CACLDI010000026.1 GCA_902605605.1 uncultured Pelagibacteraceae bacterium | reverse complement strand
TAACTCGTTGTTATTTGCATTACCACAAACTGCTACAATTCCGTTAGGTTTAGTTTGAACAATTGCATTTGCTAAAATTTTTCCACCGACAGTATCTACTACTCCGTCCCATAATCCTTTATCTAAAAGCCTTGGGTCTTTGTCAAATTCAGCTCTATTTACAATGTTTTTAGCTCCTAAAGACTTTAAATAATCTGACTTAGAATCTTTTCCTGTAACTGCAGTTACGTTGTATCCTAGTTTTGTTAAAGCCATGATTGCTACACTCCCAACTCCTCCAGTAGCACCGGTCACAAGTACATCGTTAACTTTTTCACCTAATAAAATACTTTCCCTTGCTTGAATTGCAAAAGCACTCATTAATGAAGTGAATCCTGCTGTTCCTAAAATCATTGCTTGCTTGGTTGTTAAGTTGTCAGGTTTTTTTACCAAAAAATCTGCATTTACTTTTGCTATTTGTGAGTATCCACCATAGAAAATTTCACCTACTCTAAAGCCTGTTAAAATTACTTCATCACTCTCTTTAAACTTAGGATTTTCACTTTCTAAAACTTTTCCTGCAAAATCTATACCTGGAATGTGTGGAAATTCTTTTACTAATCTTCCGCCATTTTTTAGAATCATTCCATCTTTAAAATTTAAATCTGAGTAATCTACTTGAACGGTTACATCACCATGTTTTAAGAAACTTTTATCTATTGATTTAACTTGTCTCGTAAAATTTTCGCCCTCTTGATTTACGATTAATGCTTTGAATTGATCAGACACTTTAATCTTTTGGTATACTTATAAATCTTAAATATCTATTTTGATAACTTAGGTCTTCTTTAAATTGACCTAAATAATAATTTGTTACAGTTGTTGCTTGTTCTTTTTTTATTCCTCTCATAGTCATACATTGATGAGTAGAGTCTATTGTAACAGCTACACCTTTTGCATCCAAAGACTCCATTAAGGTCTTGGCTATTTGCATTGTTAATCTTTCTTGCGTTTGTAGTCTTTTTGAAAATACTTCTACAACTCTTGCAAGTTTACTTAATCCTACAACTCTTTCTTTTGGAATATAAGCAACGTGAGCTTTTCCAATAATTGGAGCCATATGATGTTCACAATGACTTTGAACTGAAATATTCTTTTGAATAACCATGTCGTCATATCCATCTACATCTCCAAAAGTTTTATCTAAAATTTTATCTGGATCAACTTTGTACCCACCAAAATATTCTTTGTATGCTTTCATTACTCTTTTTGGAGTTTCTAAAAGCCCTTCTCTGTTAGGATCTTCGCCCAACCAAGTTAAAATAGTTTTGAAAGCCTGTTCAGCTTCTTTGTCAGTAACTTCGCTTGTTTCAATAATTTTATTGTCTGTATCTTTTACTAATTTCATTGCGCCTTTTTATACAGTAATTACTTAATTTTAAAATATTTAATATAGTGAGATTTATGCTAAATAGTCACTACATATGTTCAAAAAAAGAGAAAATGTGCAGGAAATTGAAGAAGGAAATCTTTTATCACCAAAATTTGATAATGATGGCCTAATTCCTGTAATTACTATGTGTTCTCAAACAAAAGATATTCTGATGCATGGTTATATGAACGTTGAAGCATTAAAAAAAACTATAGAAACTAAAGAGGCTCACTATTTTAGTAGATCTAGAAAAGCTATTTGGCACAAGGGTAAGACTAGTGGCTTTACTCAAAAGGTTACTGAAATTAGAATTGATGATGATCAAGACTCTATTTGGTTAACTGTTGATATTGGAGATGGTGCTAGTTGTCATGTTGGCTATCGTTCATGTTTTTATAGATCTATTCCAACTGGTCCAATTGAAAATGGTCGAAAAGTTGAAATGAAGTTTTTAGAAGAAGAAAAAAAATTTGATCCTGAAGAAGTTTACAAAGGTCAACCAAATCCAACAAAAATTTAGATTATGGATAAGATAGATTTACAAATTTTTAGACCTTTTGGACCATCTATTTTAAAAGTTAAAATTCCAGAAAAAATTTTAAATGGATTAAACGCTTATATTGATAAAATAATAAGTGATAATGAAAAGTCAAAAAATCTAGATTATGGCAAAAATTTAATTGGAGATGTTACTCAAGAATTTAAATTAGAAGAAAATTTTGCAAAAGAAGTTGGGTGGGTTAATTTTTTAGGGAATTGCACTGCTCACTGGGTAAAAATGGAAGCAAATCAAAAAATGAAAAAATTTTCATTACTAGATTCATGGGTGGTAAGACAATTTCAACATGAATATAATCCAGTTCATTATCACAATGGACATGTATCTGGTGCTGGTTTTTTAAAATTACCAAAATCTTTCGGTGACTATATTCAAAAAGATGGAAAAAAAGAAAAATCATATACTGGTGGAACTTTAAATTTAATACATGGTCAAAGATCATTTTTATCGAATTCTATTTTTACTATTAAGCCAGAAGTAGGAGACTTTTATTTTTTTCCTCACTATTTGATGCATACAGTTTATCCTTTTAGAGATACAAATGAAGAGAGGAGATCGATTTCATTTAATGCAATCATAGATCTTGAAATCTTTACAAAAATCTAAATATATGAATAAAAAGAAAGAACTACAAAAAAATGTTCTGGGTGAAGATCTGGAGGAATGCTCTAATAATCCTTTGACTGGATGGTTTAGAGATGGATGTTGTAATACAGATGAAAATGATCATGGCGTACATACTGTTTGTGCAAAAGTAACGACTGAATGTTTAGAATGGTTAAAAGAAGCAGGTAATGATTTAATCACACCACATCCAGAGTTTGGATTTCCTGGGTTAAAAGATGGTGATGGATGGTGCTTATGTGCTAGTTGGTATGCAAAAGCTGTTGAAGCTGAAAAAGCTTGTCCTATATTTTTGAAAAGAACTCATCAAAATACTTTAAAATATGTTCCAATTGAAACTTTAAAAAAGTTTGCGATAGATTTATCCTAATTTACATATTACCATATTTAGGTCCACCTCCACCCTCGGGGGTTACCCAAACAATATTTTGTGAAGGTTCTTTAATATCACAAGTTTTACAGTGAATACAGTTTTGTGAATTGATGACAAATTTATTTACTTCATTTTCTTTTTGAACTTCATAAACTCCTGCAGGACAATATCTTTGAGCAGGTTCATCAAATTTTTCTAAAGTATAATTAATTGGTAAATTAGGGTCTTTAAGTTTCAAATGAACTGGCTGATTATCCGCGTGATTTGTGCCTGTTAAGTAAACAGAGCTAGTTTTGTCAAAAGTTAAAACATTATCATATTTTGGATAGTCTATTTTTGGCATATCTTTAGCTAGTTTTAAGGTCTCATGATCAGCATGCTTATGCTTAAGAGTAAAAGGCATTTTTCCTCTAAATAAAATTTGATCTATACCTGTAAATATTATTCCCAATATTAATCCCCAACTAAAACTAGGTTTGACATTTCTTGCCTCAAACAATTCTTTATAAAGCCAACTGTTTTTAAATTTTTGCTCAAATATAGATAAATCTTTATTATCTTTTAAATGCTCATTTATAGTTTCAGCAGCTATTATCCCACTTTTCATAGCTGTATGAGATCCTTTGATTTTTGGCATGTTTAAAGTTCCCGCATCACAGCCAACTAACAATGCTCCTGGCATAAACATCTGAGGTAAACTCTGAAAACCTCCCTCTATTAAAGCTCTTGCACCATATGAAATTCTTTTTCCACCTTCTATAATTTTCCTTATAGCTGGATGAGTTTTAAATCTTTGAAACTCATCGTATGGAGATAAATGAGGGTTTTTATAATCTAAACCTATGACATATCCTAAGAAAACCTGTTTATTTTCTGCGTGATATATAAAACTTCCACCGTAAGTGTTGTTATCTAATGGCCATCCAGCTGTGTGCATTACTAGACCTTCTTCGTGAGTTTTCTCATCAATTTCCCAAATTTCTTTAAACCCAATCCCGTACTGTTGTGGATCTTTTCCTTTATTTAATTCAAATTTTTGAATTAATTCTTTTCCAAGATGGCCTCTGCACCCTTCTGCAAAAACTGTAACTTTTCCCAATAGCTCAATACCTGGTTCAAAACTATCTTTTTTATTTCCTTCTTTATCTATACCCATATCTTGAGTAGCAACTCCTTTTACAGATCCATCATCGTTATATAAAATTTCACTTGCTGGAAATCCTGGAAAAATTTCTACACCTAAATTTTCTGCTTGCTCAGCAAGCCATCTACATAAATTTGCTAAACTAATAATATAATTTTTATGATTTTGTTGAACTGCAGGTAACAACCAAGTGGGCCATCTTAATGATTTTGTTTTTCCTAAAAATAGAAATTTTTCATTTGTTACTTTAGTTTTAATTGGTGAATTTAGTTCTTTCCAATTAGGCAATAATTCATCTAATGCACGTGTCTCAAAAACATTACCACTTAAAATATGTGCTCCAATTTCTGAAGCTTTCTCTAGTAAGCAAACATTTAGATTTGGATCTAATTGTTTTAGTTTTATTGCTGTTGATAAACCTGATGGCCCACCACCAATGATTACAACATCATATTCCATCGATTCCCTAGACATAAACTAGTTTTTAACTGTAAGGATTATTTTTGTATAGTGTTTAATTTGTTCAGCTCTTCCATGAACTGTGGAAGTGCTTCAAATAGATCAGCTTCAAGGCCATAATCTGCAACACTAAATATTGGAGCCTCTCCATCTTTATTGATTGCGACAATTACTTTACTTTCTTTCATTCCTGCTAAATGCTGAATTGCTCCTGAAATTCCGATTGCAATGTATAAATCTGGTACAACAACTTTTCCAGTTTGACCAACTTGGTGATCATTACTTATATAACCCGCATCTACCGCAGCTCTTGATGCACCAATTGCAGCTCCCAATTTATCTGCAACTTCTGTTATTAATTTAAAGTTATCTCCACTCTGCATCCCTCTACCACCTGAAACAACAATTCTTGCAGTACCTAGTTCAGGTCTGTCAGATTTAATTTCTTCTCTCTTAATAAATTTTGTATTAGTAAATTCTTCACCAGCCTCTCCTTTTTCAATTGTTGCAGTTCCACCAGAACTTTCACAAGGTTCAAAAGATGTGGGTCTTATAGTTACACACTTCTTGGCATCATTTGTTTTTACTGTTGCAAATGCGTTTCCTGCATAAATAGGTCTTAAGAAAGTATCAGGTGATATCACTTTTATAATATCACTGACCTGAGAAGTATCTAAATGAGCCGCAACTCTTGGCATTAAGTTTTTACCAAATGTGTTTGCAGAACAAACAATATGTGAATAGTTTTCTGCAAGTTTAACTATTGCTGGTGCAAAGTTTTCTGCTGTAAAATTTTCATAATGTGGTGCTTCTATACTAATTACTTTTTTAACCACTGGTAATTCAGATAGTTTTTTAGCAGCACTCTCACTATTTTGACCAATAATAACTGCGTGAACTTCTGCATCAATTTGGGAGGCAGCAGTTGCAGCGTTTAAAGTAAAAGGCCTTAACTCTTTATTATTGTGTTCTGCTATAAGTAACACAGCCATTATATAACTTTTGCCTCGTTTTTTAATTTTTGAACTAGTTCAGCAACATTTGCTACTTTGATACCAGCTTTTCTTTTTGGTGGTTCCTCAACTTTTAATTGTTGAACTCTTGGAGTAATATCAATTCCTAAATCTGAAACATTTATTTCTTCTATAGGCTTTTTCTTTGCCTTCATAATATTTGGTAATGATGCGTATCTAGGTTCATTTAATCTTAAATCACAGGTTACAATTGCTGGAATATTAATTTCTACAGTTTCAAGACCTTCGTCAATTTCTCTTGTAACTTCTAAAGTATTATCTTTTACTTTTATTTTTGATGCAAAAGTTGCTTGTGGCCAGTTTAATAAAGCACTTAACATTTGTCCTGTTTGATTGCAGTCATCGTCAATTGCTTGTTTACCCATAAAAACTAAATCTGGTTTTTCTTTTTCAACAATTTTTTGTATAATTTTTGAAACAGCTAAAGGTTCTAAAACACCCCCCGTCTTTACATGAATTCCTTTATCTGCTCCAACTGCTAAAGCTTTTCTAACAGTCTCTTGAGCTTTTTCTTCTCCTACTGTTATTGCAACAATCTCCGTTGCTTTACCTGCTTCTTTTATTTTAACAGCTTCCTCAATAGCGTTATCATCAGGAGGATTAGTCGACATTTTAACATTATCTGTAACTACTCCTGAGCTGTCCTCTTTCACTCTAATTTGAACGTTATAATCAATAACTCTTTTTACAGCGACTAAAATTTTCATTATGCTCTCAATAAATTGTTTTCTTTATCGTATGGACTTTCATCTAATACAGTAGCCTCATACATTTCTCCCAATATATCAACTTGTAATTTGTCGCCCACATTTGCAAAATCAGGTTTAACCATTGCTAATGCTATTGATTTATCTAATCTAAAACCAAACTCACCGCCAGTTGCTCTTCCAACAACTTTATTGTTTTTGTATATGGGGTTGTTCCCTAAAACATCTGCATCTTTTGTATTATGTACTTCAAGGGTAACTAATTTGTTATCAAATCCCTTCTCTCTCCATTTATTTAAAGCTTCTAATCCAATAAAATTTCCTTTATTTGGATGAATAAATCTATCCAACCCAGATTCGTAAGGTGAATATTCAATTGATAATTCTGTGCCTACAAGTTTGTATGATTTTTCTAATCTTAAACTATTCATAGCTCTTATGCCAAAAGGTTTTATTCCTAAATCCTTGCCTGCTTCCATTAATTTATCAAAAATATGATTTTGATATTCAATTGGGTGATGCAATTCCCAGCCTAGCTCACCTACAAAATTTACTCTCATTGCATTAACTGGAGCATAACCAACATTTACCTTTTTAGCAGTTAACCAT
>CACLDI010000025.1 GCA_902605605.1 uncultured Pelagibacteraceae bacterium | reverse complement strand
AGCAAATCTATTAGCAACATATGCAGCTAATAACCCCTTGAGGATTAATAAATTTAAAAGGGGTGATGAAGCTATTGTACCAGCCTTATGTTGGCCTACTTCACTATGGCCTTTATATCAAACAGGTTTGAAGATAAAATTTGTTGATGTTGATCCAAAAACTTTAAATGTTGACGCTGAAAATTTAATTTCAGCTATTACAAAAAAAACTAAAGTTATAATGTTAGTTAACGTTCTAGGAATATCGTCAAATATAAAAAAAATTAGCGATATCGCAAAAAAAAAAAATTTAATTGTTTTAGAGGATAACTGTGAAGCTTTAGGAGCAAAATTGAATAATAAATATCTTGGGACATTTGGAGATTTTGGTACATTTTCTTTTTTTTATTCTCATCAAATCACCTCAGGAGAGGGTGGTATGATTGTATGTCATAACAAAAGAGATTATGAAATTTTACTTTCACTTAGGTCTCATGGTTGGTCAAGATCAAATGATATTAAGCAATATACAAAAGTTGCAAAAAAATATCCAAAGTTAGATCCAAGGTATATTTTTATAAACCAAGGATTTAACTTAAGACCAACTGATGTTCAGGCTGCAATGGGATTGAGTCAATTCAAAAAATTAGAAAAACTAATCAAGATTCGGACAAATAACAGAGAAGAAATAATTAAGAGTTTAAAAAAAGACTATCGATGGAAAAATCAATTTAATTTTGTAAAAGTTCCAAAAAACATTTTCCCAAGTTATATGGGTTTGCCGATTTTATTAGATAAAAAAATGACAAAAAAAATAAAAAAAGATTTATTAATACACTTAGAGTCAAATGGAGTAGAAACAAGGCCAATACTAACTGGAAATTTTTTAAATCAACCAAGTATAAAGTTATTTAATTTACACAAACAAAGCTCATCTTTTAAAGGAGCACAGGTAATAGAAGATTTAGGTTTTTTGATCGGGCTACATACTAAAAAAATTAGTAAAAAATATATTGAATTAATTAAAGATTCTCTTTTTTATATAAATAAACTTAAAAAAGATTCTTAATCATATAAGTAAGAATTTTTAAACCATCAAAAAAAGGGTTTACTTTTTTTTTTCCACCTAATCTCTCTCTTTCGAAAGATGGCAAAGTTGAATATTTTAAATTTAATCTTTTGGATTTTATCGGAATCTCCACACATAGACATACATTATCTGAGGTCAAATTCATTAAATCAAATGAAGATTTTGTTCCAATAATATATGTAAATAAAATATCTGAAATATTTAGAGAAAAAAAAATATTTCCAAAACTTGTGAAAAAGAAGTTACCTATTCTAGTAATAAAACTATCATCTGCACTTCCGGCTCCCTTTTCATATCTGCTGCAAAATATTAGATCCTTTTTTTCACTCTCTATTTTCTTATACATTTGAGTTAAATATTTTGGATCTGTCGACCCATCAGCATAAAAAATACAAATATATTTTGACTGCGCTTTTTCTATTCCTTCCCTTATTGCATTACCATAACCTACACCAGTTTGATAAATAACTTCAGCTTGAAATTTTTTTATCGCATCAAATGTTAAATTGTCATTTTTCGACAAAATAATTAATTTTTTTGCAGGGAAACCTTTAATCTCCTCTAAAACTAACGGTAAAGAAAACTCTTCTTCCTTAGCGGGAATAATTAATGTTAAATCCATAAAGCTATATCAATTTTAAACTGTATTAAGTTATTTGCAAGAACATATAACTGGATTTATAATCAAATTAAAAGTGGAGAAAATACCTTTAAATTTTTAAGCTCATAATTTGAAAAGATAAAATAAAAATGATTAAAAAAAATTCTAAAATTTTTATAGCTGGACACAATGGAATGATAGGCTCTGCAATATTAAGAAAACTTAAAGCAGATGGATATAAAAAGTTATATTACAAATCTAAAAATTCTTTAGATTTAAAAAATCAATCAAAAGTAAAAAATTACTTAAAAAAAATTCGTCCAGATGCAGTCATATTAGCAGCAGCTAAAGTTGGTGGGATAGAGGCAAATAATTTAAGAAGGGGTGAATTTATTTATGATAATATCGAAATTCAAAATAATGTCATACATTTTAGCTATTTAGCAGGGGTTAAACATTTAATATTTTTAGGTTCTAGTTGTGTTTACCCAAAATTAAGCAAACAACCAATTAAAGAAAGCTATCTGTTGTCCGGATATTTAGAAAAAACTAATGAGCCTTACGCTCTTGCAAAAATAGCAGGTATCAATTTATGTCAAAGTTATAATATTCAATACAAATTAAATTATAAAAGTTTAATGCCATGTAATGCTTATGGAATAAATGATACATACGATCCAAAAGAATCTCATTTTTTTCCTTCTTTAATAAAAAAAATTACAGACTGCATAAAATACAAAAAAAAAAGTATAAATATTTGGGGTGATGGCTCTCAAAAAAGAGAGCTTATTTTTTCTGATGATATTGCTGATGCCACAATCTTCTTTCTTAAAAAAAGAACAAAAGAAACATTAATTAATATTGGAACAGGATTTGATAAAAGTATAAATCAATATGCTAAAATAATCATGAAACACCTAAATGTAGATTTTAAGATAATTCACCAAAAAAATAAATTGACTGGAAATCCAAGGAAGCTTTTAGATGTATCGCTAGCTAGGAAGTATGGATGGGAGTATAAAACTTCATTAAAAGAGGGCATATCTAAGACGATTGAAGATTATTTAAAAAAAAATTCCTCTAGATAATAAATTCTAATAGCTTTTAATAATTAACATTACCTAATTTTCAAATATACGTGGTGCGGTCGGAGAGACTCGAACTCTCATGGACTAGGTCCACACGGCCCTCAACCGTGCCTGTCTACCAATTTCAGCACGACCGCAATATGTCCCATAATAAATGAATGACAACTATCTTTCAAATTGGTAAAAATCTGCATGGAATTTACACAAGAAGTAAAGCAAGCAACAGATCCAATTTACCAAAAAATTTCTAAGGTTATGCCTGAAATTGAATGGTCAGTTCATGCACCTTATATTCACAAAATTAATAAACTAAAAAAAGAAAAGAACGCAGTTATTCTCGCTCATAATTATCAAACGCCTGAAATATATCATGGTGTTGCTGATTTCTCTGCAGACTCTTTGGCATTAGCAATTGAAGCCTCTAAGACTTCAGCAGATATAATTTTGATGGCCGGAGTTCATTTCATGGCAGAAACTGCAAAATTAATGAGTCCTGAAAAAAAAGTAATTTTACCTGACATGGATGCAGGTTGTTCCTTATCTTCGTCAATAACTGGTAAGGATGTGAGATTGTTAAAAGAAAAATATCCAGGTGTTCCTGTTGTTTCATATGTGAACACTTCTGCAGAGGTTAAAGCAGAAACTGATGTTTGTTGTACGTCGGCAAACGCTGTTAAAATTGTAAAATCACTTGGGGTTAAAAAAGTAATATTTTTACCAGACGATTACCTTGCAAAATATGTTGCGTCACAAACAGATGTAGAAATTATTTCATGGAAAGGTATTTGCATTGTTCATGACCAATTTAATGAGCAAGAAATACGTGATATTCGAAAAAATAATCCAGGAATAAAAATAATTGCACACCCCGAATGTCCACCTGATGTTATTAAAGCAAGTGACTTTGCAGGTTCTACTTCCGGAATGATTAATTATGTCAAAGATAATCAGCCTAAGAAAGTTATGATGGTTACCGAATGCTCTATGAGCGATAACATTGAAGTTGAAAATCCTGATGTTGAATTTGTCAAGCCATGTAATATGTGTCCTCACATGAAAAAAATTACTCTTCCAAAAATTTTAGACTGTTTAGAAAATGAAACAGGTGAAATAATTATGGACAAAGAGACTATCGAGAAAGCAAGAATTTCAGTAGAGAAAATGGCAGCTATCGGCAGATAATAAGTGTCAAAAATTAAACTTAGCAAAGAATTTATTCGCAATACTGTCAAACTAGCATTAAATGAGGATCTTTATCCTTCAGGGGATATAACTTCAAGTTTAGTTAAAAATGATAAAACTATAACCGTTAAACTTTTATCAAATCAAAATGCAATTATTGGTGGATTGTTATTTGCCAAACAAGCTTTTGCACTAATTGATAGTAAAATTAAATTCATAATCAAAAAGAAAGATGGCTCAAAGATAAAAAAAGGTTCTTTAGTTGCTTTAATAAAGGGAAATGCAAAAAATATATTAATAGCTGAAAGAGTTGCATTAAATTTTTTATCTCATATTTCTGGTATAGCTACAAAGACCAATGCATTTGTAAAGCTAGCTGGAAAAAGAACAAAAATTTGTTGCACACGAAAAACAATTCCAAATTTGAGAGTAATTCAAAAATATGCAGTTAAGTTAGGAGGTGGAACAAATCACCGATTTAATTTAAGCGATGAATATTTAATTAAAGACAATCATATAGCAAGTTCAGATCTAAGAAGTTTAGTCACTAAAGCTATCAAAAATAAAAAAGGACGAAAAATTACTGTCGAAGTGGATAGTCTAAATCAACTTAAATCAATAATGGGGCTTAAATTTAACACTGTGTTATTTGACAATATGAGTATTAAAAGTTTAAAGGAAGGCGTCAAAATCTCTAACAAATATTACGAAACTGAAGCTTCAGGAAATATAAGTTTGAAAACAGTAAAATCTGTTGCGTCAACGGGTGTTGATAGAATTTCTGTAGGATCCATCACTCATAGCGCTGAAGCAGTTGATCTAAAATTAGAAGTTTAAGACACAAATTTAGAAAGATCTGGTTTGAAATAATTTGGTCCTTTCATTACTTTACCCGAATCATTATAAATTGGTTTGCCATTTTCATCTAACTTGCTCATATTAGAATTTTGAACCTCATCGAAACACTTATCTAAGTCAATTCCAAATGCATGCCCTGCGCCATAAGTAACATACAAAATATCTGTTAAAGCATCAGCTACCTCTAATAAGTCCTGATTATTCATGGCTTCTGTTAGCTCTTCTAACTCCTCTTTAATTAGATCAATTCTTAATTTGTTTATTTTTTCGGAACTTAATGATGGTTTGGTTTTAACTTCTTGGCCAAAAGTTTTCATAAAAGTTCCTACTTTGCTAAAATTCGACATATTGCTCCTGTATGTTTCTAATAATTTATTGTATATTTATAATTATTTGTAACTTAGAAATTAATCAATGAAATTAAGAAAAGAATTCGACAGCATTGGAAGTGTGAATGTTCCAAATGATAAATTATGGGGAGCTTCTACTCAAAGATCTAATAAATTTTTTAATATTGGCAAAATTTTAGTAAATATTTCCATCATTAAATCTATCGCAATTATAAAGAGATCTGCTGCAATAGTTCATACAAAAGACAAATTAATTGATAACAAAATATCAAAAGCAATTATTAGAGCTTCAGATGAGGTAATAAAAGGTAAGTTAGATGATAATTTTCCATTAAAAGTTTGGCAAACAGGCTCTGGAACACAAACAAATATGAATGTAAATGAAGTTATTGCTAATCGTGCAATAGAAATGATGGGTGGAAAAAAAGGTTCAAAAAAACCTGTTCATCCAAATGATCATGTAAATAAATCACAATCTACAAATGATGTTTTTCCGACTGCTATGCATATATCCGTTGCAAAAGAAACATTAAGTAAATTATTACCAAACTTAAAGGTTTTAGAAAAAGAATTAAATAGAAAATCTAAAGAATTTAAAAATATAGTAAAAATTGGAAGGACTCACCTTCAAGATGCAACTCCTCTTTCTTTAGGTCAAGTGTTTTCAGGATACCATGTTCAGGTCAAAAAAAGTATCGAAAGAATTGAAACTGCTTTAAAGGAAATTTTATTTCTTGCTCAAGGTGGAACTGCGGTTGGAACAGGAATAAATTCAAGGAAAAACTTTGACAAAAAAGTAGTTAAAGAAATAGCAAAATTTACAAAAATAAAATTTAAACCTGCGCCAAATAAATTTGCTGAGCTTGCTGCTCATGATGCAATAGTTAATTTATCTGGAACTTTAAATACTTGCGCAGTAGCCTTAATGAAAATATCTAATGATATTAGATTTTTAGGGTCAGGTCCAAGAGCTGGTTATGGAGAATTAATTCTGCCAGAAAATGAGCCAGGTTCTTCGATAATGCCTGGCAAAGTTAATCCAACTCAATGTGAAGCAGTAACTATGGTTTGCGTAAAAGTTATTGGAAACCACAATGGCATAACAATGGCTGGATCTCATGGACATTTTGAATTGAATGTTTTTAAACCTTTGATCGCACATAATGTTCTACAATCAATAGATCTGATAGCTGATAGCACTAAAAATTTTGCTCTTTATTGTGTTAAAGGTATTAAAGCGAATAAAAAGAAAATTCAGGAACATTTAGATAATTCTTTAATGCTTGTTACTGCGCTTGCGCCTCATATTGGCTACGACAATGCTGCTAAAATTGCAAAAACTGCACTTAAAAACAACACTACTTTAAAATATGAAACTTTAAAAACAGGCTTAATCACAGAAAAAGATTATAAAAAAATAGTAGATCCTAAAAAAATGATCTATCCAGCATAAGCCCTAATTATATCATTCATTATATTTTTAAAATATATTTTGTTTTGCAAATTACTCTCACGCAAATAAATATTATTTAATCTATCATTAACTTTCTGATTATATTTACCATCAATCATAATATCATTTAGAGTGCTATCTCCTATTGCTCTTTTAGGGTTGTTTACAATTCTCTCAAAGGCTAAATCATCTTTTTCTTGATGGATCAATCTTAGATAAGCAACACAATCTTTAATTTCAGCTCTTTCATAAAATTTAGTTCCCCCTAAAATTCTATAAGGCATCCCGATTTTAAGAAATCTTTCTTCAAATTCTCGAGTTTGAAAAATAGCTCTGACCAGTATTGCAACATTATTATAGGAAAATTTTTTTTTAACTTTTTTTTCTATTTCATCTGAAACTCCAATAGCCTCATCTTTGCCGTTTTTAAAACAGTTTAATAGAACTAAGTCTCCTTCTTCCATTGTAGTAGTTAATGTTTTGCCAACTCTATTTTGATTATTTGCAATAAGATTAGAAGCAACAGATAAAATATTCTGTGTTGACCTGTAATTTTGCTCGAGTCTTATAACTTTTGTATTTTTATAAACTTGATCAAATTCCAGAAAATTTTTAATCTCAGCACCTCTCCAACTATAA
>CACLDI010000024.1 GCA_902605605.1 uncultured Pelagibacteraceae bacterium | reverse complement strand
GATTTAACTACATTTCTTCTAATTTTAGGATCTACAATAGTAGGAGTTTTAATTGGAGCATTACCTGGATTAAGTTCAGGTATGGCAATAGCTTTATTATTACCATTTACCATATATTTAGAACCTAATCAGGCAATTGCAGCAATGGCTGCTTTGTATTGTGGAGGTACATTTGGTGGATCAATAACAGCAATATTGATTAATGCTCCAGGTGCTCCACCAGCTGCAGCAACAGCTTTTGATGGATTTCCAATGGCTCAAAACGGTCAAGCAGGTAAAGCATTAGGAATGGCTGCAGTTTCCAGTGTAATTGGAGGTATTATTTCATTGATAGTTTTAATTATTTTTGCGCCAACTTTAGCTAAGATTGCATATAAATTTGGTCCGCCTGAGTATTTTGCGTTAGCTATATTTGGCTTATCAATGCTAGCATCTATAAGCTCAAAATCTCCAGTAAAAAATCTAATTGGAGGTTTGATTGGATTGTTTGTTGCAACAATTGGTGTTCATTTAACTACTGGAATTTCAAGATTTACATTTAGCATAGATGAATTATTTGAAGGTGTAAGTTTTGTACCAGTTTTAATAGGTTTATTTGCGATGTCTGAAATTTTTGTTCAAGCTTCAAAGAGTGAACTTTTATTGGAAAGAATAAAATTTTCTGCAATAAAATTGCCATCAATAACTGAATTTAAAAATTGTGGAAAGACAATATTAAGATCAACAGGTATAGGCACTTTTATAGGTATACTTCCAGCCGAAGGAGGCACTGTTAGTGCAATGATAGGATATAATGAAGCAAGAAGATGGTCTAAAAATAAAGAAAATTTTGGTAAAGGTGAGATAGAAGGGGTAGCAGCACCTGAGGCAGCTAATAATTCAGCAACTGGTGGAGCAATGATACCAACTCTTGCGTTAGGAATTCCAGGTTCTGCAACCACTGCAGTCATATTAGGAGGTTTTCAAATTCATGGATTAAGAGCCGGTCCATATCTGTTTGAGCAACAACCTGATCTTCTTTATACAATTTTTTATGGAATGCTATTAGCTAACTTTATATTTTTAATATTCGGTTTGCTTGGTGCAAAAATTTTCTCAAGAATTTCATTAATACCAAGAGGATTTTTATGGCCATCTGTTTTTGTTTTCTGTTTAGTTGGATCTTATGGATTATCTCAATCGATGGTTGATGTATATATTATGTTAATATCAGGTGTGGTTGGTTTCTTTTTAAGAAGAGCTGGATTTTCTCCAGCACCTATAATAATGGGGATAGTACTTGGCCAATTAGTTGAAAATTCATTAGCACAATCAATTATTATATTTGACCAAAATTTATTTATGTTTTTTACAAGACCAATTGCAATGACATTTTTTATTCTTACATTTTTAAGTCTATTTTATAAACCAATAAAAAATCTTTTTACTGAAAGGAAAAGAATATGAAAAAAGCCTATACACCAAACATAAATAGTTCCAAAGGCAAAGAACTAACCAATTACGTTTCAAAGTTTGTTCATAAAACAAGATTTAAAAATATTCCATCAAGTGTTGTTGAGTTAGCCAAAAAGCATATTTTAGATGGATTTGGTTTGGCTTTATCTGGCTCGGTTGCAAGAACTGGTGAATATCTATTTAAACAGATCAAAAAAAATTCTGCTAATGGTAGAGCAACTGTAATTGGTTCAAAAATGAAAGTTCCCAGCCAGTTTGCTGCGTTAGCAAATGGTGTAGGTATTCATTCTGATGATTATGATGATACTCAACTAGCAGTTGGTTCTGATAGGGTATATGGTTTACTAACTCACCCTACAGCACCTTGTTTGCCAAGTGCTTTTGCAGAGGGAGAAATAAATAATATTAGTGGAAAAGATTTTTTAAATGCATACCTTATTGGTGTTGACGTGGAATGTAAGGTTTCTGAAGCAATGTCTCCTAGACACTATCAACATGGGTTTCATTCAACAGCAACTTGTGGAACTCTTGCTTCTGCAGCTGCCGCAGCAAAAATAAGAAAATTTAATGTTGAAAAAATTCAAAAATCTTTAGGTGTAGCAGCCTCATTGAGTGCTGGCTTAAGAGAAAATTTTGGAACAATGACAAAACCTTTGCATGCAGGTAGAGCAGCAGAAAGTGGTGTGGTTGCCTGTGATTTGGTTGGTTACGGATGGTCAGCAACTGATAAAATTTTAGAATCTCCTAGAGGCTTTTTTCAAGCACACGGAGGGGGATATGATTTAAATTCAATAAAAGGAAAATTAGGTCGGCCATGGACTTTTAGTAAACCAGGGATATCAATTAAACCTCACCCATGTGGATCTTTAACTCATCCAGGTATGACAAAAATGTTAGAATTAATCAACAGATATGACATTAAACCAGATCAAGTTGTTAAAGTTGATGTGGGAACAAATCATAATATGCAAAATGCATTAATTCATCACAGACCAAAAAATGAATTTCAAGCAAAATTTAGTATGGAATATTCTATGGCAATTTTGTTGATAGAGAGAAGAGCATACATTCCTGAGTATCAGGATAAAAGAATAAATAAACCTGATGTTCAAGGAATGCTAAGAAAAATAAATTTTTACAAAAATCAGAAAGCAGAGGCAGCTGGTTATGATAAAATGACAACAATTATTGATATCTATTGTAAAAATGGAAAAAAGATATCTGGAAGAGGTGATTTTGGCAAAGGAAGCCCAGCAATTCCAATGACGTATGATGAAGTGGCAGATAAGTTTATGGGATGTGCAGAATTTGCGAAGTGGCCATTAAATAAATCAAAAAAAATAATTAGTACAATTAAAAATTTAGATAAAGTTAAAAATATTAAATTACTTGGCAAATTATTAAGTAAATAAATTTAATATCTGGTTACTATTTATTTTGACGAAATTTTGATAAAAGAAGTGGCAAGAATATTACGATTAAAAATATTCTCAAAAAATGATGATAACTTACAAAGATAGGATCAATTTTGTAGGCTACACTTATTACTACCATTTCGTGAATTCCTCCAGGTGCAAAACTTAAGAATGTTGGAATAAAATCAAAACCTGCATAAGTTAAAACATAAGCAGTTGTCATTGCAACAATTACTAAAATTGCACTAACAACTAATCCATGAAAAATAAAATAGAACAATTCATTTAACTTTAAACCATTTAATCTAGTACCTAATGCGGTTCCCAAAAAGACAAATGCAATATTTATGAATGTATCTGGAAATCTAGCTTCAATTATCTCAAAAGTATAAAATAATCCTGATAAAGCCATAGCACCAATTAATGCAGGAGAGGGGATATTGAATTTTTCCAGTAAATTTGCGAATAAAAAACAAATAGATAAAAGAAATATAATTTCTAAGAAGTACTTGTAATCATAAACATTAGAAAAATTGTAACCCGTTATTTCTGAAAAACCTAAATTATTAATGAAAAATAAAGGAACAAAACTAACAATAAAAATTACTCTTGTGGCTTGTGGGATCAAAACTTTTTTATCATGTTTACTTTTGCCAAATTCTAATAATGCTGCTGAAATTGGAACAAATGCCCCGGGCAGTGCAGCCAATACTGAAATAAATTTACTAAACTTACAAATTTTAAAAAAATAATATCCAGCCAATATAGTACTTATGACTGTACAAAAAATCATGGCAATTGATGAAAAAATCCATAAATGAATTTTATAAAGTAGAGATACGTTCAAGGTTCCACCCAAAATAATACCTACTATTAAAAAAACAGGATTTAATAATTTAGTAGGGAATTCAATTTTAAATTTTGTAAATGCAAAGCAAAGATTTAAGCCTAACGAACCTAACAACCAAGGTAGAGGTAGACCAATTATTGTTCCTAAATAACCACCTATCAGACCTATAATTATTGCTTTATAACTTTTAATGACCGAGATAAAATAATTTTTAATAATTTTAAAGTTAATAAAATAAAACATAAATAATTTTAATTAGATTAAAACTTGTTATTTAAAAAAAAATTTTTCTATTGTTTACTCACAATATTTTTTCAAAATATGACTTCAATCTAAAGTTGTGCTAACAAATACAGGTTGCATAACCAAAGGTAATGTAATTTAATTTAACATTTAAATAAGAGAAAGAGGAATATAATGAGGAATATAAAAAAAATTGTTTCAGTATTATTTTCGGCGATCCTATTATTCTCAGCAACTACAACTAGTTCAATTGCGATTGATAAAATTCACTTCGTGATAGGCGGTGGTGCTGGTGGTGGTTGGGATGGAACTGCTAGAGGTACTGGAGAAGCTTTAACAAAAGCTGGAATGTTAAAAAGCGCATCATTTGAAAATATGTCAGGTGGTGGTGGTGGTAAAGCGTTAGCTTATATGATTAATACTAAACCTGCGAATACGGTATTAGTACAATCTACACCGTTAGTATTAAGATCAATTACAAGACACAAAGGCTACGTAAAAGGTAATGGAACTTTATCTTATAAAGACGTTGTGCCAATTGCTGGTGTAATTGGTGACTATGGTGCAATAGCTGTTGCTAAGAACTCACCATACAAAAACTTTAAAGATGTTGTCGATGCATATAAAAAAGATCCAAACTCTATTAAAATGGCAGGTGGATCGGTAAGAGGAAGTATGGACCATTTAATTGGTGCATTAGCTTTTCAAGCCGCAGGTGCAGATCCAAATGCTGTAGCATACATTCCTTATGATGCTGGTGGAAAGGCATTAGCTGGACTTTTATCTGGAGAGACACAAATTATCTCAACAGGTTTAGGTGAACTTATGGGTGCAAGAGACCAAGTAAGAATTATTGGTATTACTGCTCCATCAAGAGTTTCAGATGCTCCAGATGCGCCAACTCTTAAAGAACAAGGATATGACGTACAATTCGTAAACTGGAGAGGATTTTTTGGTCCTCCAGGTATGAGTAATTCTGATAAATCTAAAATTGCTAAGATGCTTGGTGATGTTCAAAAAACTTCAGAATGGGAAGCTGTTAGAGCAAGAAACGCTTGGGTAAATATTTATAATCCTGAAGGTAAATTTGTTTCTTTCTTAGAAAAACAAACTGAGGAAATGACAGCTCTTATGAAAAAATTAGGAGTTATCTAGTCTTTAAGATTAGTAAGTTAAAATTAGAGCAGTGAATATAAATACTACCAAAATTATATCACTGCTCTTTTTTATTTTTTCAGTATTCTATTTATATACAGCTTACCAAATTCAAGTATTTGCATTTGATGAAAATGCACCATTTAATGCAAAAACATTTCCAATTTACTTAGGTTATGCAGGATTATTTTTTTCAGGCTTAAAATTAATTTTACCAGATCCAGAAACAGTTAAAGTTGAACATAGAAATTTAGAATATAAAAAAACATCAATATTAATTATTATTGCAATTATTTATGGAGCAACAATTTTAAAAATTGGATATTTTTTAACTACTTCATTTTTTTTATTTGGTTCTTATTACTTTTTAGGTGAAAGACGTTGGATATTGATGTTTTTATTATCTTTCCCTTTTGTAGCAGCGTTTATGTATTTGTTACATGGTGTGCTTGAGATTTATTTAAGAGATCCATTTTTACAATTTATCGGAGTGATGGGATGATTGAGGGAATATTAATCGGTCTATCAACAGCACTAACACTGCAAAATATATTCATGGTAATGATTGGTTGTTTTTTTGGAACAATTATAGGAATGCTACCTGGTCTTGGTCCAATGACTGCAATTGCTCTCATGATACCTATTACTTATGGTTTTGATCCTGCAACAGGATTAATTTTAATGGCAGGTGTTTATTATGGAGCAGTATTTGGTGGGTCGACATCATCAATATTATTAAATGCACCTGGTGTTCCGGGTACTGTTGCAACATCTTTTGACGGTTATCCAATGGCCCAACAAGGTAAAGCTGGAAAAGCTTTAGCTATTGCTGCATGGAGTTCATTTGCTGGAGGAACGTTTTCAGCAATTTATTTATTATTTTTGGCCCCAAGTTTATCTAAAGTTAGTTTATCATTTAGATCTCCAGATTATTTTGCTTTAATGATACTAGGTCTAACTGCAATAGCTGCATTTTCATCCAAAGGACAGTTTTTGAAGGCAATGATGATGGTAGTACTTGGTTTGATGTTAGCCTCAGTTGGCCAAGATAGTTTATCCGATATTACAAGGTTTACATTTGACAATATGAATTTAACAGATGGAATAAGTTTTGTTTTGGTTGTAATGGCGACATTTGCAATGAGTGAGGCCTTAACAATTATTTTAAAAAGAAATGATCCAACAGCTGCTGCAAAGCAAGTTTCTTTAACTGAATTAGGTTCAATAAAAATTGATAAAGAAGATAGAAAAAAAATGTATAAAACAATTCCTCGATCTTCAGTAATTGGATTTTTAATTGGTGTTTTGCCGGGAGCTGGGGCAACAATTGCTTCATTTTTAGCTTATGGTATGGAAAGAAATTTAGTTAATGATGATGAAAAACAAAAGTTTGGAAAAGGGAGTGTAAATGGATTATCTGCACCAGAAACAGCAAATAATGCTGCGTGCTCTGGTTCATTTGTGCCCATGCTAACATTAGGAATTCCAGGAAGCGGAACAACAGCAGTGATGTTAGGCGCACTCTTAGGATTTGGTGTTCAACCAGGACCAAGACTTTATATGACAAACCCTGAAATTTTTTGGTCAATTATTATGTCTATGTATATTGGGATGGTTATTTTATTAATTTTAAATTTACCTTTGATTCCCTATATTGCTAGAATTCTTGCAGTACCAAAAAATTATTTAATTCCATTAATTTTATTTTTCTCAATTACTGGTATTTATGTAATGTCATTTAATAATTTTGATATTTATTTAATGATTGGAATTGCAGTTGTTGCAACTTTTTTGCGCTTATATGACTTTCCTATGCCACCTCTTATTTTAGCTTTTGTACTTGGAGGATTAATGGAAGAAAATTTAAGAAGATCTTTGTTATTAAGTAATGGTTCATGGGAATTTTTATGGGACAGAACGTTAACTCTATGTATTTTGCTTACAACAGCCTTTATTGTAATTTGGCATATATATAAAACTTTTAAGATGAAGAATTAGTTTAAAATTTTTTTATAATCTTCAATAATTTTAGACCATTGGAATTTAGTAACAAATTTTTTTGCATTTTTTCCAAATTCTAAATATTTTTTATTTTCTAAGGATGCATTTATAGATGAGTAAATATCATCTAAATTATTTCCATCACATATTAGACCAGTTTTTTCATGCTCAATTGCATCTGCTGCACCACCATCTTTTCCTCCAATCGAAGGAATTCCATATTGAGCAGCCTCCACATAGGCAATTCCAAATCCTTCAACAGATGTTTTGTGTATTATTGATGGCATCACAAATACATTGGATTTTGCAATTAAAGCATTTTTTAAATCATT
>CACLDI010000023.1 GCA_902605605.1 uncultured Pelagibacteraceae bacterium | reverse complement strand
AGTTTTTCTTTTAATTTAAATAATGACTCATTTGTATTCATAACTACTTTTTTTTCATCAATACAAAATTTTATTTTTTACAAAATTTTAGGTTTTCAATATTTAAATTTTGTTACGAACATTTTTATTTGTTTTGCAAATATTATTTTATTTAATTTATTATTTAAAAAAATATTTAATCTTTCAGATTTACAAAATATTTATTTAGCTTGTTTTTTTTCATTAACTATTGGATTTGGACCTCAAACTTATAATGAAATATTTGAAATAATGACTTTAACTAATTCTGACTTATTAGCGATAACAAGGTCTGAGTCACCTGGTAATTCAAATATCTGTTTTTTGGCCTCATTATTATTGTTTTTCAACAGAAAAAAAAATTTTTTTTTCTTTTTATTTTCTGTCTTAATTGGGTTTTACTCGTATTTTTACAACACTTTAATTTTATTTGTTTTTTTTAATTTATTTTTTTTATATGAGATAATTCAAAATAAATTTAAACTTACAAAAGTTATTTCTTTTTCTCTGATTATAAGCTTATTTTTATTTTCTATATGGTGTTTTTTGATATTGCAGTCAGATCCTAAAAACTCGTATCAAAATGTCTCTGTTAGCATCAGTCCTAATGATATAAAAACCTTATTAATAGCGTTATTTTATATTGTATTAAATTTAGTCTCAATAAAAATTTCTAAAAAAAATATAAGATATAAAAAGAATTCAGTATATCTTATTATATTTCAAACTTCTTTTCTAATTTGTTATTATAGTAATATTCTAACAAATGTATCCTTGGGTGGAGAAGATCATTTTTATTACTATTCAAATATATCGTATTGGTTATCAATAGTTAATTTTATATTCGTAGTTAATGATAATTTTAAAAAATATATTTTTTTTACATTTCCTATTGTTTTTATTTTTATATTCATTTCTCAATTTAATTACTCAAATAAATATTTTTTAGAAAATAAAGAAAACTTAGAATTACAAACAAAATATTTTCTAAGCTTACAAGAAATAGATAGTTTTTTTAGAAAAGAAAATATTGTTGTGTTAGATATCATAACAATAAATTTTTTTAATAATTATTATAAAATAGATAACAGTCTTATTAATTATTTTGATAGTAATTTTGACTCAAAAAATAGGCTAAATAGATTTATTAAAGTGTGTAAAATTATGAAAGTTTCAAATAAAAATTGTTATGAACTATTGTTTCGACAAAGTGAAATCATAAATTTTAAAAAAAATGTTAATATGGAACATCTATTTTTTGGGAATGATAAAGATGACAATTTTTATCATTCATTAACCAATGACAAATTTGCTGTAAGTGAATTAAGTGAAAAATTTGAAATTTTTTACAACAAATACAATAATTATGAAAATTTACCAAATTTAATTGTTGTAAATAAAATTGATTTTCCAGGCTTAGATCAGAAAATATTTGGATACAAAAAAATTTTTACAAGTAATTTTTTTATTGTTATGAAAAAAGATTAATAATTATTTTTTATGATTATATATCAACTCAAAATCTTTTAATTTTGTGAAATTTTCTAAAATCCAATTTTTAGTTTTTTCTACACCATAAAAAATATCTAAATTGGATTTCCAACCAATATTTCTTAATTTTTTGGAAGACATATCGTAAGAAAAATCTTTTCCTGGCCTGTCAGAAACAGTTTTTACAAAATCTTCAATATTTACATTCATATCTTTGCAAATAATCTTTACTATCTGTTTAATTGAATACATTTTTTCATTCGTAATATGATATATTTCACCCAAATTTCCTCTATTTTTGACTTTTAATAAAGCTGCTGAAACATCATCAGAATAAATAAAAGACCTTTTTGATAAACCGCCACCATCTAATCTGATCTTTTTTTTTAACATAATTGACATTATAGTTTTAGGAATAAGTTTATAAAGTTTTTGACCCGGTCCATAAATATTAGATGCTCTCGTGAATAAAACTGGAAATTTATAGTTATCAAATAAATTTTTTAAATACATATCTACTGATGCTTTAGATGATGCATAAGGAGTACTTGGAAAATAACTAAAGCTTTCCTTAATTTTTTTGCTTGTACTTCCATAAACTTCAGGTGTTGAAGACTGAATATATTTTTCAAGATAATCTACATTTTTGAGATAATCTAAAAGTTTTATATTAGAAATTAAATTTGTCATATACCAATCGGTAGGTGAAACCCAACTATTTTGAACTATACTTTGAGCTGCGAAATTATAAATTACATTAGGTTTCTCTTTCTTTAAAATAGAAATTAATTTATTAAGATCTTTATTAAGATCAACTTTGAAAAATTTAAAAAAATTTTTTTTTTTTAATCTATAAATATTAAAAGCTGGGTCATTTTCGTTATGCCTACTTACACCAACAATATCCAAATTTGAAAAATTTTTTCTTTGTATAAAATTTATTAAGCTTAAACCCATAAATGAATTTGAACCTATTATAAAAATTTTCATATCAGTTACTTAATCTTTTTGACATTTTTTTGAAATTATTTTTGATGTATATTTCTGATATTAAATGTAAGAGTGTTTGAAAAATATCAACAAAATTAGTAAATTTAATTGAGGTAGAGTTTTTAGAGCCTGTATTCATCAGTCCTGAAATTTCCGTAAAAGTTAATCCACTTCTAAGCATTTTAATATTAACCTCACTTACATAAGCAATACCTTTTGAGTAAATAACAATTTTTTTTAATTCATTCAAAGGCCAAACAAATGGTCCTTGAAGGTAAAAAGCATAAACTTTAAATAATGTACAACAAATAAGATTAAATAATGTAGATAAAAAAGCTCTAAAAATACCTTTCATTTCTCTATTTGTAAAAAAGCTTATGACTAAATCTGATTTTTTGGATGCATTAATCAATTTAATCACAATCTCTTTACTCATATCGTTATCTCCACTAATCAAAATTAACTTACCAGTGCTAGGTGCCCTTTGGAGAAATTTTTTAACATTTTTTGCAAGACCTAAATTTTTGCGATTTTGATGAATAATAACCTTTTTATTTTTTGATATAATTTTCTTTGCAACGTGAAAAGTTTTATCTTTACTGCCATCGTCAACTATATGAATTATATAGTCTCTGATTTTTGTTAATTTTATTGAATAAATCAGCTCTTTAAATGTCTTGTTCAATTTCTTTTCTTCATTTAAAGCCATTATTAAAAAGTGATATTTCATTTAGGCTAAAATAGATTTTAAAAATGAGTAAAAATTTTCTTTAGTTATATATTTTTCATGAGCTAAATATTGTATTTTTAAGGCTCCTGCTATATTTCCAACAAAAGCGATTTTTTCGGGATCCTTGTTTTGAGAAAAAAATAAAGATGAAATTGCAAAAAAAGCATCACCAGCACCTAGGGTATCTACTGCCTTTTTGGTAAAAGCTGGAACATACCTGGTTGACTTTGAAATAGACCTTGAATTAAATGCTCTTGTTCCATTAGCTCCATAAGTAATCGATACAGTTTTGGATCTAATTTTTTTTACAATCTTTTTAGCTAATTGACTAATGTCTCCAAATCTTTCAAATGTTCCTAATCTAGCCTCTGGCTCGTCCAAAGTTAAGTAGTCACATCTTTTATATTTATTGAAATAATTAAAACCAAAATTTGAGCTATTTGTTTGAACATTTAAGCACAAAATTTTGGAGTTTTTTTCTAGAAAATTCCTTAAATTTTTAGACAACAGTCCATGTCCAAAATCATTAACTAAAACAATATCAAATGATTTTATATTTTTTTTAAGAAATTTAATTATTTTTTCCTCTAAATGTTGATCGATATATTTAAAATTAACTATATTAGATTGGAATAATTTCTTATTTTTTAAGTCTAAAAATCTACTTTTAACATTATTGTCTCTATCACTTGCAACAAAATATTTAAATTTACAATGTTTTTTAATATTTTTTATAATTTTGATATTTTTTTTTAATTTATTTCCTAGAATTGAAACGACAGTTACATTTTTTGAGAAACTTGATAAATGTTTAGCAGTGGCAAGAATACCACCATAATAAATTGTTTTATTTTCCTCTTTAACAGAAATCAACTCCTCTTTTGGTGATTTAGCAAGAGCTGTGGTTTGTATATATTCATCCAAAATTACATCTCCTATGGCAAGAATTTTTTTACTTTTTAATTTTTCGAAAACCTTAAAATAATTAATGAATTTGTTTCTTTGCTTAAAAGTTGTTTTAAATGATTTAACATTTTCGTTATTTTCATCTGCAAACGAGTTAATTAAATTAGAGGAGCTCATTACATTCTCATTAGTATAGACAATTTTTCCTTTATTTTTCTTTACATATTTTGCTTCTATAGAAATAGCTTTAGTATGATCATTTTTATGATCTTTATACTCTATACCTTTGGAATAAAAATCTGGTTTAAGTTGATTAATTGCCTCAATTCCTGTGTAGTAATTTGTTATGACAACAAAATCAACAAAATCTAAATGTGAAATTAAATTGGCTCTTTTAGTTTGACTGTACAAGGGTCTACTCGGACCTTTTTTAACAAATTTATCTGAAGTAATTGACACTACTAAAACTTCTGCAAAAGATTTAGATTTTTTAAGATGTTCAAGATGACCATGATGAAAAAAATCAAATGTACCGTGCGCTAAAACAATTTTCTTATCTTTAAATTTTTTTCTTATCTTACCAAGATCATTAAATTTTATTATTTTTTTCATATAATTTTCTTATTTTTAACAACCTTTAAATTTATATTATTATCTGTAGATCTAAAATTTTTTACATTAAAAAAATCCAACAATTCTTTTATTGCAAAATTAACATTTTTTTTAGGCTTAAAACCTGTTTTTAATAATTTGGATGAGTCAACTCGATACGATCTAGGATCATTACTTTTTAAAATTTTTATCTTACAGTTAGTGTAATTTTGAATTTTTTTTGCAATATTAAGAACTGATAAGTTTTCAAAACCTGCGTTAAAAATTCCTTTAATTTTTTTATTTTTTAACAAAAATAAATAAATTTCAGCCATGTCACTAATATGTATATTGGGTCTAATCTGTTTTCCTCCTAAAACTGTAATGATCTTTTTTTTATAAGCTTGATATGTTAAAAGATTTACTGTTACATCTAATCTTAATCTATCAGATAAGCCACATACAGTAGCTGGCCTTATAATAACTATCCTCATTAATTTTTTATATGCATCCAGGATTTTTTCAGTAATCATTTTTTGTTTATTATAATCAGAAATAGGTAAAAGATCGTTTTGCTCAGTTACTTTTAATTTCTTGCTTATTCCATAAACACTCCCTGAGGATGCATAAAAAAAATTTTTTATTTTTTTTTTTACACATATTTCTAAAATTTTATAAGTAGCTAAAGGTCCAACTTCCCATGCTAATTTAGGATTTAACTCTGATGATGGATCATTGGATATAGAAGCTAAGTGAATAACTGTGTCTACATTATTGAAAAATTTGTGATCAATATTTCGAATATCTTTTTTAATTATTATTAAATTCTTTTTTTTTTTTAATTTATTACCAAACCAGCAAGTATCAATTACTATAACTTTATAATTATTCTCTAATAAGAGTGGAACTAACTTAACACCCACATATCCACATCCACCAGTAACAAGAATATTTTTCATTAAAAATTATAATTTAATTGTGATACTTATATCAAATATATGAAAAATATAACAAAAATTTCAAATCAAATTAGATTTCAAACATGTAAATTAAGTCATCAAGCTAAAGCTGCACATTTAGGATCAGCTCTTTCATGTGTAGATATCTTAACTGTAATTTTTTTTTCAGATTTATTCAAATTTGATATTAGAAAAAATTCTTTAGATAAATTTATTTTAAGTAAAGGTCATGCTGCAGCAGCGTTGTATTCATGTTTAGCTTTTAAAAAATTTATAAGTTTTAAAAAGCTAAATGAGTATGGAAAAAATAATTCTGTATTAGAAGAACATCCAAACAAGAAAATTAATGGTGTTATTTGTTCAACAGGGTCCTTAGGACATGGTTTGTCTTTTGGATGTGGAATAACCTTAGGTGAGAAAATAAAAAATTTGAAAAATAAAAATGTGGTTTTACTTAGTGATGGAGAATGTAATGAAGGATCTATCTGGGAAGCGGCAGGATTTGCATCTTCAAAAAAATTAAATAATTTGATTGCACTAATTGATTTTAATAATTGGCAAGCAACAGGTCGATCAAAAGAAATTTTTGGTGGTGAAATGAAAAAAAAATGGCAAGCATTTGGATGGAATGTTATGGACATAAATGGAAACAATACTAAACAAATCTATAATGCTTTAAAAAAAGCTAAGAAAAGTAAAAAAAAACCTACAGCTATTATTTGTAATACTATCAAAGGTAAAGGAATTAAATTTATGGAAGATAACAACAACTGGCATTATAGAGTTCCAACAAAAAACGAGTTAAAAGTGATAGAAAAAATTTTAATGCAATGAGAAATACTTTTGCTAAAATTTTATCAAAATTAACAAAAAAAAATAATAAAATAATCTTATTATCTGGTGATATTGGTAATAAATTATTTGACAATTTTAAAAAAGATCACCCCAATAACTTTTATAATTGTGGAGTAGCAGAAAGTAATATGACAACGGTTGCTGCTGGTTTGGCTTTTTCTGGTTTTCAACCTATTACTTATACAATCACATCATTTAATACACTCAAAACAATTGAACAAATTAAACTTGATATTTGCTATCAGGATCTTCCAGTTATAATTGTTGGTGTAGGTTCTGGATTAGGTTACTCTAACTTAGGCACAACACATCATAGTATTGAAGATATAGGTTTATTATCAAATATTCCAAATTTGAACATTATAGTTCCAACTGATAAACAAGAATTAGAGATTTTATTCCCACAAATATTAAAAAGTAAAAAACCAACTTTCCTTAGACTTGGAAAAAAAAATGAAAAACCTGTTTATGATTCTAATAAGTGCAATTCAAAAATAGGTAAAGCTACTCAAATTTTAAGAGGTAAGAACGTATGTATTTTGGGATATGGAAATATTCTTAGAAATTGCATTGATTTAATTAGTCAGCTTAAAAAAAATAAAATTAATCCATCTATTTACAATTTCCACACTTTAAAACCAATAAACAAGCCCCAGATTATTAAGATTTTAGAAAAATATCGAAAAATATTGGTAGTTGAGGAGCATAATAAATTTGGTGGACTTTTTAATAGAGTTTCAGAAATTAAAACCTCCAAACAAAATTTTAAAAATATCATTATATCTGTAAATGCCGGAGACAAATTTATAATTGGTGGTGGTGACTTAAAAAATACACAGAAAAAACTTGGTTTAGACAAAAACTCAATTTTAAAAAAAATTAAACTCTTAAACAGCTTGTAATGCTAATTGGTATTGACCTAGATAATACAATTATAAATTATGAGAATGTATATAAATCACTTTTAAGTAAAAAAAACAGAAAGACAAATGATAATTATAAAATTATTCTTAAAAAAAAACTTCAATCTGTTCATCCAAACAAATGGACGACTGCACAAGGGGAAATTTATGGCAAATATATTGAAAAGGCTGAATTAAAAAAAGGTTTTACAAGTTTTTTAAATTTTGTAAAAGACAACCAAAAAAATCTAGAAATTGTTATTATAAGCCACAAAACTAAATATCCAATAATTGGAAAAAAATATAATCTTCATAAATCTGCAATCAGATTTTTAAATAAAAAAATTAAATTTTTTAAATTCACTGAAAATAAAAATATCTTTTTTGAAAAAACTTTAGATGAAAAAATTAAAAGAATTAAAAAATTAGAATGTGATATATTTATTGATGATCTTAAAAAAGTACTTGGTCACAAGAATTTCCCAAAATATACAGAA
>CACLDI010000022.1 GCA_902605605.1 uncultured Pelagibacteraceae bacterium | reverse complement strand
AAGGTATGAAAATCGTTTACAAAGAAGAGGAATTTGAAACATTATTCTCTACTGCTAAATCGGAGGCACAAAAATATTTTGGAAATGACGAGGTTTACATTGAAAAATTTTTTCAAAATCCTAGGCATATTGAAGTACAGATTTTAGCCGGTAAAAACAGAGTTGTGCATCTTCATGAAAGAGATTGTTCAGTACAAAGGAGACATCAAAAACTTATTGAGGAGACACCTAGTCCAGTTTTAAATAATGAAGTTAGAAAAGATCTTTTTGAAAAAACAGTGAATATGGTTAAAAAAATTGGTTATATGGGTGCTGGGACAGTCGAATTTATATATGAAGATGGTAAATTCTATTTTCTTGAGATGAATACTAGGGTTCAAGTAGAACATCCGGTAACAGAGATGGTTACAGGAATTGATATTATTAAGGAGCAAATTTGGATTGCATTCTCAGATGAGACAGCATTAGAGCAAAGTGATATTAATCCTAGAGGCCATGCAATTGAGTGTAGAATTAATGCTGAAGATGCAAGTAAAAACTTCCAACCTTCTCCAGGAACTATTGGGATGTGCCATCAACCTTCCGGTTTTAGAACAAGAGTAGATGGAGCTATATATCAAGGTTATAAGGTAACTCCTTATTACGACAGTATGATTTGTAAGTTAATTTGTCATGGTCGAAATAGATCAGAAGCAATTCAAAGAATGAACAGATCTTTGGATGAATTTGTAATTGAAGGAATTACAACAACTATTCCTTTACATAAAAAACTATTAAATCATAAAAAATTTATTGAGTCTGACTTCAATGTAGGATGGATAGATAAAGAAAAAATTATTTAATAGCAGTTAACAAGCCAAATATCATAAACTGGATGGTCAAAAGGAGTTATTGATGGGCTTGAAGAAAACATCCAACCATTAAAAACAAAAACTTCATCATTGCTTAAATTGTTAAGGTCTGTAACTTGCAAATAAGCAGTAATTTCTGGGTTGTCGTCAAATTCTGAATTTTTACATTTTAAACTTTTTATAGACAAGTCTTTAAATACAACTAGATCTCCATTTTTTAATTTCAAAAGTGTATTTTTGGAACTTATTTTATCTAAAATTTTAATATCTGTGTAAGCACCCACCAAGTTACTTTGCGCAAATGCAAATGAAAATAAAGAAAAATAAACAAAAATTATTAAGTTTAATTTAAGACTATTCTTTCCAGCTTTTATATTTTTTTTTAGCTCCATCTTGATTTTTATTGGGATAGTATGCTTGATCTGTACCTGTCAAATTAGATTGATGAGGTTTTTGCCATTCATATTTTTCAAGAATATGTTTTTTTTCTATTTTGTTAGGAGTAAAATGCATCCACGAATACCACTCAACTGGAATTTTTGATGCATCAATTGTATCAGCATATACAACCCACCTATTCCCTTTTTTATTTTGATAGTATTTATTGCCGAGCTCATCTGTTCCAACAAGTTTTCCAAAAAAAATAGTTTTTAACCTAGTTCCAAATGTATCTTGATTCCACCAAATGAAAATTTTTTTAAAAAGTGTCAACATTAATTTTTTTTATTTTTTCAATTAAAAATTGTAAAATTTAAATTAGACTAAAATATGAATAAGTATATAAATTAAATGATTCATTATTCAAATTAATTTTAAATTGAGGTCAAATGGCAAAATATCTAGTTGAAACGTATTATACATGCACATTCAAAGTTAATCATTACTTAGATGATATAAATGAAACAGAATTAAAAAATTTGGAAAAAAGAGATGATGGGAAATTTGAAGTTTTGGATGTCAAATTGGATAACCGTAAAACTAAAAGTCTAGACCCAAAAAATAATAAAATTGTAAATAATAAAAATATTGAAATATTAAACAATACAGAAAACTTAAATCAAGTTAGTAAAGAAAACGTAGTAACAAATCTTAATAAAGCTTCAGAAAGAGGTGGGAAAAGATTTGGTATGCCTGATAGAAGAAAAGGATATATCCAGAAGGCGACAATTGGAGATCATAAAGTCTATCTACATACTGGTGAATATGAAGACGGAAAAATTGGAGAAATATTCATAGATACGAGTAAAGAAGGTGAGCTGGTAAAAGCATTAATGAATAATTTTGCAATCGCGGTTTCTCTTGGGCTGCAATATGGAGTGCCTTTAGATGAGTTTATCAGTGCATTTGTTGAAACAAAATTCGAGCCATCAGGTAAGGTTTTAGGAAATGATAGAATTTTGAGTGCTACATCTATTTTAGATTATATTTTTAGGGAACTAGCAATTTCATATCAAAATAGAGAAGATCTGGCTCATACACCCTCTATTGGTGGAAACGACACAAATGAGTCAGATGATCAAAACTCAGAAGATCAAAATCAACTGCTAAAAATTGTTAAAGATATTACAAGCAAAGGATTTGTAAGAAACAATTATAAAAAAAATCTGGTAGATCTATCTGATGTTAAAATCAGTCTAAAAGGAAAAAAATAGGTTTTAATTTTTAGTTTTTATTGAAAGATTTAATTCTTTCAATTGGTCTTGATTAATCTCTGATGGTGCGTTCATCATTAAATCTTGAGCGTTTTGGTTCATTGGAAACATAGTAACTTCTCTTATATTTTTTTCATTTGCTAAAAGCATGACAATTCTATCTATTCCAGGTGCAATTCCACCATGTGGTGGTGCACCATAACTTAATGCATTTATCATCCCGCTAAATTTCTCATCTACCTCTGCTTTATTATAACCTGCAATTGAAAATAGTTTATACATAAGATCAGGTTTATGATTCCTTATTGCACCAGAAGATAACTCTATTCCATTACAAACTATATCATATTGGTAAGCAAAAATATTAAGAGGATTTTCAAAGTCTTTATCTTTTAATTCTCCTTGTGGCATTGAAAATGGATTATGACTAAATTTAATCTTGTTTGTTAATTCATCTTTTTCAAACATAGGGTAGTCAACTATCCAACAGAAAGCAAAAGTATCTTCATCAATTAGATCTAAATCTTTGGCAATTTTATCTCTAGCTAAGGCTGTTATTTTTTCTAACTCATTTTGTTTTCCACATGCTAAAAAAATACTATCTCCTACCTTAGATTTAGTAATTTTCATTATTTCTAAAAGTGCCTCTTCAGAAAAAAATTTTCCAACTGGTCCTTTAGCTGAAATTTTATTATCCTTTTCAAATGTAAAGTATGCTAATCCAGAAGCACCTTGGTCTTTGGCCCATTTATCAATATTATCAAAAAAACTTCTGGGTTTATCTTTTGTATCTTTGGTAGTAATAGATCTAACTTTAGATCCAGATCGTACTAATTTTTTAAATATATCAAATGAAACATCATCTCTACTAAATATTTCTGTAATATCATTAATAACAAGAGGGTTTCTTAAATCAGGTTTGTCACTGCCGTACTTAAGCATTGCTTCAGAGTATGGTATCTTTGGAAAAATATCATACATTAACCTTTTATCAGAAAAATTTTTAAAAGTATTTACCATTAATTTTTCCACAATACTGAATATATCCTCTTGCTCAACAAAAGACATTTCTAAGTCGAGTTGGTAGAATTCACCAGGACTTCTATCGGCTCTAGCATCTTCATCTCTAAAGCAAGGAGCTATTTGAAAATATTTATCAAAACCTGATACCATTATTAGTTGCTTAAATTGTTGTGGAGCTTGAGGCAAAGCATAAAATTTTCCTGGGTTTAACCGACTTGGTACAAGAAAGTCTCTTGCTCCTTCAGGGCTAGAAGAGGTTAAAATTGGAGTTTGAAATTCTAAAAAGCCTAATTTTGTCATTTCATTTCTTATATAAGAAATAACTTTTGATCTTAAAATTATATTTTCATGAATTTTTTTTCTTCTTAAATCTAAAAATCTGTATTTTAGTCTTATTTCTTCTGCGTACTCCTGATCACTAAACACAGGCAATGGCAACTCTTTACAAGTCCCTAATGTCTCATATTCAGATATTGCTACCTCAATTTCTCCAGTTTCAATATCTTTATTTTTAGTTTCATTTGAGCGATTTACTACCTTACCATTAACCTTAATAACAGTCTCTAACTGTGTTTTTTCTAATTCTGAAAAATTTTTATTTTCTTTATCAATTATGCATTGAGTAATTCCATAATTATCACGAAGATCAATAAATAATAAATTTCCATGATCTCTTTTTTTGTTTATCCATCCAGAAAGAGAGACATTTTTGTCAACATCACTTTTTCTTAACTCGTTACATTTATGTGTTCTGTACTTACTCAATTATTCTCCTAAAGCCTCTTTTATAATTTTAAAATCGATTGGTTTTTTTCTTTTTAAACTAATTTCGTCGATTTTATATATGAAATCAGATATTTTACCATAAGATCTACTTATTCTTTTAATAATAAAATCTATTAATTTTTTATCAATTAAGATCTGACGATCAGATAAATTTTTTAATATCAAAGCATACATTAAATCATCTTCTGGTTTTTCTATTGCTGATAAAAGAAAATTCTTAGATCTTGAATTTAAATCTTGAAGTTTAAATTTAAACTCTACAATAGGTTTTGTGGAAGTAACTATAAGATATTTGTTATCTTGCTCTATTATGTTAATGAGAGTAAATAATAAATTTTCATCAATACTTTCCAGAAGATCTTCAACAATAATATTCTCATAAATTTTTATTTCTTTTAAAAAATCGTTAGTAATTTTAGAAGCAGTAATTTTAATGCCTTTAAAATTTTGCAAAAAAATATTTATCAAGTGAGATTTTCCTGAGAAATTTTCACCAATTAAATTAACAAAGTTTTTTTCCCATTTAGGCCAACTATTTAAAAGTTTAAATGAATATTCGTTGCTTTTAGACACATAAAAATCCTGATCTTTAAAATTCTGCTCATAATCAAAACTAAGAATTTGTTGGTTTAGATTTTTCATTTCATCACCCATATTTTATTAACAGTTTCAAATTCATAATTATTATTTTTCATCACTTCAATAAATTTATCAGGTGTTCCATTAAAAATTATTTTATAAATATTATTTTTGTTATCAAATTTATAAATATAAAAATTATAAATTAGGTCCATGTTAGAAAGTTTTTTCTCTAATTGATAAATTTTTATATTATTACTGTTATCGACCGAGATTGTTAAAGGTAGTTTAACGGATGTGTTTATTTCATTTTGAGATTTCCAATAATCTTCGAAAGTAATTTTTAAAATTTCTATGAATTTATTAACTTCATTATTGTTATTAAAATCAATATTTTTTAATGAGGTATTTTTTAGAGTTTTTTTGTTATCAAAATTAATTTTATTTAAGATCCTGGTTTGTTCAGAATTTATGAAAAATATGGATATAATATAATTTTCAATATTATATTTTTTTACTATCTCGCTAAATTTAAAATTTTCTAAATTTTCACTATTTTTTTTAATTAAATTTAAATCCTCTAGATCCTCTGTTGGTAGAATATAATTTAAAAGCTCGTATTGTTTGGTATTTAAATTCCATTGATCGTATATAATATTATCTGAAAACATTTTTACCTGTTTTTTGTTTTGATCGATTATTATTGGCATGAATATAATATCTTTTTTAACTGGTAATGATGGAAAAATATTTTTCTTTTCTAATAAATCAAAAATTATCTTTTTATTAAAAGATACGTTGAGTTTAATGTAATAAATTTCATTAACAAATTTTTCTTCTTTGATTGAAAATGTCTCAATCATACTTTTGATTTGATTTAATCGTATGTCTTTAAGCTTCTGATAATCCCTAGACTGTACGGTAGATAGCATTAACTGGTTAAAAGCTTGAACAAATCCTTCGTCTATTATTTTGTTTTTATCAAAATTGATCTCAAAAGGAGTTGATAATTCAACATCATTAATAGAGAAAGTCTTAGCTAGACTAATTCCTGTGGAAAAAAAAATATTTAATACAGAAAGAAATAAAAAAAAAATATATAATTTTGTTAATTTTAAATTTTGAAAAATATATTTCATAGACCTTTTTAATGAATAAAAAAAAATTTACCTATAAAAAAAGTGGTGTAAATATCAATGCGGCAGACAATTTTGTTAATTTCATTTCTAATGTTTCATCAAAGAAAAAAGGCAAAAAAAAGTTTTCAAATATTGGTGGATTTGGGTCTATAACTAGTATTCCTGGTAAAATAAACCAACCTAAAATTGTAGCATGTACAGATGGCGTTGGTACTAAAATTGAGATAGCAAACACACTTAATAAGCATGACACTATTGGTATAGATTTAGTTGCAATGAGTGTTAACGATCTAATTGTTCAAGGTGCCAAACCTCTTTTATTTTTAGATTATATCTCAATCAATAAAATCGATTTAAAAAAACTTAAATCCATAATCAAAGGAATTCTTAAGGGGTGCAAATTATCTAGCTGTGAATTAGTTGGAGGTGAAACAGCTGAAATGCCTGGCACCTATGAAAAAGGTAAATTTGATATTGCGGGATTTGCAGTAGGTGTAGTGGGCAAAAATAAAATTTTAACTAAAAATAGAATAAAAAAAAATAATCTTATCTTAGCTGTGCCTTCAAGTGGATTACATTCCAATGGTTTCTCATTGGTAAGATATCTTATAAATCAAAAAAAAATTAACATAAAAAAAAATAAATTTTTGAAATCTGAACTTTTAAAACCCACTAAAATATATGTTGATGAGGTGTTAAAATTAATTGACCAAAATTTAATTAATGGTTGCGCAAATATTACAGGTGGGGGATTGTCAGATAATATCAAAAGAATTATTCCAAATAAAATGATTGCAGATATTGATTTAAATCAAATAAAAACTTTGAGTATTTTTAAATGGCTCAAAAAAAATGGAATATCAGAAAAGGAAATGTTAAAAACTTTTAATTGCGGAGTAGGATTTTGCTTAATAGTAAATCCTAAAAATTTAAAAAAGGTCACAAAATATTTTTCTAAAGACTATAAACCATATGTAATAGGTAAAATTTCTAAAGGTAATAATAAAGTTAAACTAAATGGCACAATTAACTGGTCCTAAAAAAATAAATTGTGCAGTATTCATTTCTGGGAAAGGGAGTAATCTCAAATCATTAATTCAATTTTCTAAAAAAAAAATTTCACCTATATCAATAGAATTAATTATTTCTGATAATGTTAAAGCTAAAGGATTAAAATTTGGAAAAATTTTTAAAATATCAAATAAAGTTTTTAATTATAAAAATAAGTTAATTACTGAAAAAAAAATAATCTCAGAAATAAAAAATAAAAAAATAAAACTAATTTGCCTTGCAGGATTTATGAAAATTTTATCTAAAAGTTTTATAAAAAAATTTAAAGGTAAAATATTAAATATTCATCCCTCTTTACTTCCAAAATATAAAGGTTTGAACACTCACCAAAGAGCATTATTAAACAATGAAAAATATTCTGGCTGTACAGTACATTTTGTCAATTCTAAATTAGATTCTGGAAAAATTATTCTTCAAAAAAAGGTGAGAATTAGTAAAGTTGACACGGCTAAATCTTTGGCAAAAAAGGTTTTGACCCAAGAGCACAAACTTTATCCAAAAGCAATCATTAGAGTGTTTAATCCTTAAAAAAGAAATCTATTTCAATTTTTGCATTCTCAACACTATCAGAGCCATGTACTGAATTTTTATCTATTGATATTCCATATGTTTTTCTAATAGTGCCCTCTTCAGCATCTTTTGGATTTGTGGCTCCCATTAGCTCTCTATTTCCAAGAACCGCATTATCTTTTTCAAGAATCATTACAACAATAGGTCCAGAAGAAAGGTACGCGCATAAATCGTTATAAAAAGGTTTGGTTTCATGAACTTTATAAAATTTTTCAGCTTCAGATTTTTCAATTTGAATTTTTTTTTCTTTTAATATTGAAAAACCCTTGTTTTTAAACATCTCTTTAATTTCATTTTCTAAATTTCTTTCAACCGCATCTGGTTTTATAATTGATAAAGTCTGCTCTATATTACTCATAATAATCCTCTACTAATTTGTTTAATAATCTAACGCCATAACCTGTTGCCCCACCTGAGTTAAGAGCTCCTCCATATTTTGAAAAAGCCATACCAGCTATATCCAAATGTGCCCAGGGAGTTTTATTTAAAATAAATCTTTGTAAAAATTGTGCTGCAGTCGTCGAGCCGGCACCTCCAACATAATTTATATTTTGCATGTCAGCGTTTTTAGAATCTATTAATTTATCAAAATTTTTATTTAAAGGCATTCTCCAAACTTTTTCTTCTGTTTTTTCTCCTACATCAATTAACTGATTAGATAATTTATCATCATTCGAAAATAGACCAGCGTATTCTGATCCTAATGAAACAATGATGGCTCCAGTTAAAGTAGCTAAATCAACAATAAATTTTGGTTTATATTTTTCTTCTGTAAAAGTTAAAGCATCTGCCAATACCAATCTACCTTCTGCGTCGGTGTTTAAAATTTCAACAGTTTTTCCGCTGTAAGATTTTACAATATCACCTGGTCTTTGGGCATTGCCGCCCGGCATATTTTCAACCAGGCCTACTACACCGATTGCATTAATTTTTGCTTTCCTTAAAGCCAAACTTTTCATCAAGCCAACTACAGTTGCAGATCCAGCCATGTCGTATGTCATGTCCTCCATAAATTTTGCAGGTTTCAGGGATATTCCTCCAGTATCAAAACAAACACCTTTTCCTACGAATCCTAAAGGTTTAGAATTGTCTTTTAGTCCTCTCCATTCCATCGTTACTAAATAAGATCCTCTTATACTTCCTTGACCTACGCCAAGTAGAGTATTCATGCCTAATTTTTTTAGTTTTTTTTCATCATAAACATTTACTTTTAAACCAATTTTTTTTAGTAAATATAATCTTTTTGCATATTCATCAGGATGCAGAATATTACCAGGTTCTGATACTAAATCTCTTGCAAAAAAAGTGCCATTTTCAATAGCTTTGAATTTTAGTTGATCCTTGAGAGATGGAATATTTTTACCAAAAATATTTATAACAAGTTTCTTCTTTTCTTTTTTTGATTTATATTTTTCAAAGCTATAGGATTTAAGTTTCATCCCATGCAAAAAATAACCAACAAAATTTTTTAATGTATTTTTTGCACTTTCAGAATTAATATCAAAATGATTTTGTTTAATATCCTTAAAAATGTCATAAAATTTAGCTCCCAAACTTTCAGTTTTAGAACTTGTTATTTTTTTTTTATAGGATACTAGGATTATTTTTTTTTTGGAGTTAATATCATAAGCAATTATCTCTTTTTTTTTGTCATTTATCTTAAGTAAATCTGAAATAAAGGAATACTCTCTATTTAAAATGAACTTTTTTAGAAAGGTAATATTAAAATTTTCATCTACAAAAAACACTAGATTACTTGACTTATTCTTGACGGAAACAGTTTTATAATTTATTTGAACAGACATAGATTTAAATACACTCAATACGAGTAGAGTGTTATATATATTTAAATTATCATATTTCAATGAAAAAAATTTTATATAGAAAATTATTAAAGGATTACCTAACATTCTTTTTTATATCTCTAATCAGCACGAGTATAGTTATATGGGTTTTTCAAGCTGTTAACTTCTTAGATATTATGATTGAGGATGGTCGGGATTACCTAGTTTATGTAAGTTTTTCACTGCTAAATTTTCCAAAAATTTTAAGTAAAGTATTTCCCTTTGCCCTATTTTTTAGTTTATTCTATGTGACGATAAAGTCAGAATTAAATAACGAGTTAATAATTTTATGGAATTTTGGAGTTCATAAAATAAGTATTGTTAGATTTATATTAAAAATTTCATTAGCTTTATTGATTTTTCAAATATTTTTAACAGCATTTATTGTTCCAAAATCCCAAGATGTAGCAAGATCATTTCTTAGATCATCAACCGTTAATTTTTTTGACAATTTTATAAAACCACAAAAATTTAATGATACAATTAAAGGTGTCACTATCTTTAGCGATGAAAAAGATAAGTTTGGTAATTTAACTAATTTGTATTTAAAAAAGGAAATAAACTTTAATGAATTTCAGATAACATATGCAAAAAAAGGGAAATTTAAACAAATTGGAAATTCCCCAATTCTAGTTTTGTATGAAGGTGCAACTATTTCTTCTAAAGATAATGAAATTACAAATATATCTTTTTCAAAGTCTGATTTTTCATTAGCTAATATTGAAACCAATACAACTACATATAAAAAAACACAAGAAATTTCATCTCGAAAATTATTTTTGTGTATAAAAAATTTTTACAAATTGCAAAAAAAAGAATTTGAAATAAAAGTAAAAGATATCGAAAATTGCTCTTATCAAAATATACAAAATATCATAAAAGAATTTTATAAAAGATTTATAATTCCCTTTTTTATTACTTACTAACTCAAAAGAAAATTCAAACTATACTAAAACAAGAATAATTACTTTTTTAATAGGATTATTAGTTATAATATTTTCTGAAACAACTATTAGATTTATATCACAAATATCTATTTATGATTTGGGTGTAACGATAACGCCTATTATCTTACTGATACTAATATATTTATTTTTCGAAAATAAATTTAATATAAAAATAAAGAATGGGTAATCTATGCGAGTGTACATTAAATTTATATCAACTGTTTATTTAAAATCACTCATTTTTGTTTTTTCGATAGTAGCTAGTTTGGTATTTATTTTAAATGTATTAAGTGAACTTGATTTTTTTAAAGATGAAAATATAAGTATTAGTTTTACTTTATTTTTATCTCTTTTGAACACTCCTATTCAGATATTTGAATTATTTCCATTTATACTATTGATCACAATACAGCTTTTTTTTATTAAATTTTTTGAAAATAAAGAAATAGATATTTTTAAATATTCAGGTCTTAAAAACTCCTCAATATTATATATCTTAAGCAGTCTTTCAATTTTGACTGGCATTTTGATAATAAGTATATTTTATCACTTATCGTCAAATTTAAAAAATATATACCTAGAGATTAAATCAGGTTATACAACCGATGGAAAATATCTTGCTGTAGTTACTAAAAATGGTCTTTGGATAAAAGATAAAATAAATAACAAAGTTATAATTACGAATGCGTCAACAATAGAGCAAAATTATTTAAATAATATTTTTATTACTGAATTTGATGAAAATTTTAATGTGATAAGGAATATAAGAAGTAATAAAATCGACATTTCATCTAAGAAATGGCAAATATTAAATGCTAAGATATATGAAGAGAACGATTATAGTTATAGAGAATCACTTTTTTTAAAAACAAATTTTGATTTTAAAAGAATTCAAACGCTCTACTCGAATTTATCCTCATTAAGTTTTATAGAACTTTATCAACTCAGAGAAAATTACAAAAAATTAAATTATTCAACTACCGAGATAGATATGCATTTGTCTAAGCTCATTTCTTATCCTATTTTTTTGTTACTAATTACTTTATTGTCGTCTGTCATCATGTTAAATATTAAACAAATCAGAGGAACAACTATTAAAATATCAATTGGATTATTCTTTTCTGTAATAATTTATTACTTAAACAATTTTTCATATGTATTGGGAAGTACTGAGAGAGTATCAATAACATTTTCGATCTTGTTACCTATTATAATTTTAATCTTAATCAACTGCTTAACGTTATATAAAATTAATGAAAAGTAAAATAAACAAAATTGTATATTTATTATTTTTTTTGTTATTGCCCTTTAATGCAAATAGTCAGGAGCAGTTCAATTTTGATGTTACTCAGATTGATATTTTAGAAAATGGTAACAAATTTATTGGAACTAAAAGAGGTACGATTACCTCTAGTGACGGTATTGTAATCGAAGCAAATAAATTTGAATACAATAAAAAATTAAATATTTTAAATGCAAATGGAAATATTAAGATAATCGACAATATCAACAATTACGAAATTTATTCAGAAAATATCACTTATAATAAAAACAATAACTTAATATTTACAAATAAAAATTCAAAAGCTTTTGATTTAGTTAATAATATAGAGATAAGTTCAGTCAACTTTGAGTACAACATAACTAAAAATATTATTACTGCCAAAAATAATGCTTCTATAGAAAATAAAGCGGAAAATTATAAAATTTCATCAGATGAATTTTCATATTTAAAAAATAAAAATAAAATTTATTCAACAGGAAAAACTACTGCAGATATTTTTTCTAAATATAGGTTTATATCTGAAGATGTAACTTATTTAATTGACTTAAAGCAATTAAGTTCTCAAAAAGAAACAACAGTCAAAGATAAACTCAATTTATATAAGTTAGAAAAATTTAGTTATTTAATAGATGAAGAAATTTTAAAAGGTCAAAATTTATTAATTAATACAAATTATAATTTACCAACAAGTGATAAATTTTATTTTAAAAGTGCTATTATAAGTTTTAAAGAACAATCCTTTCTTGGAAAAGATGCTGTTATAAATGTTAAAAAAGATATTTTTGATGATCTTGATAATGATCCAAGAATAATTGGAGTTTCAGTATCTGCTAATAATGACCAAACTAAAATTAGTAAAGGTGTTTTCACAAGTTGTAAAAAAAATGAAAATTGTACACCATGGTCAATAAAGGCAAGTGAGATTACTCATGACAAGAAAAAGAATGAAATATCTTACGATAATGCTGTTTTAAAAATATATGATATTCCAATATTATATTTTCCAAAATTTTTTCACCCAGATCCTACTGTAAAACGTAAATCTGGCTTTTTACAACCTGAATTGAATAGCTCAAATATTCTTGGGAGTTCATTTACTTTGCCATACTATAAAATGATATCAGAAAACAAAGATTTCACTTTTAGACCAACATGGTTTGATAATAATATATTAATGTCTCATTCTGAATACAGACAAATAAACAAAAATTCAAAATTAACTGCTGATTTTGGATTTGTAAAAAATTATAAGTCAACAACTTCAGAGAGAAAAAAAAATTTATCTCATTTTTTTGGTCAATATGATTTAGATTTATCATTAGATACTTTCAACTCAAGTGATTTATCAATTTCTATTCAAAGGGTTTCTAATGATAATTATCTCAAAATCTTTGAACCACACATCGTAACATCGAGTGTTAAACCAAGTAGTTTTGACACTTTAAGTAATAGTGTGAAAATAATTCTAGATGGTGATAATCATTACCTAGAAAGTGGAATTGAAGTTTTTCAAAAACTTAAAAATAAAAAAAGTGATCAATATCAGTACATTTTACCTTATTATAATTTTAATAGATCCATTCCTTGGAAAACGTTTAATGGGAATTTAAATTTTTCTTCTTCTGGAACTAATGATCTAAATGATACAAACAGTCTAAAAACAAAAATCATAAACGACTTAAATTATAATAATTCTAGTTTGTATAATTTAGGTTTAAAAAGTGATGTTAATATTAATTTAAAAAATATTAGTTCAGTTGGAAAAAAAGCAACTAATTATACATCTAGTCCGAAATTAGAATTAATTAGTTTATTTAACTTTAATTTAAGTTTGCCATTAATAAAGAAAATAGATAACTATACCAATTTTCTAACACCAAAAATTTTATTTAAAATTAATCCTGGTGATATGAAAGATTCCTCTTTATCAGACAATAGAATAAATGTTGATAATATTTTCTCTGAAAAAAGACTGGGTTTATCTGATACATTTGAAACAGGTAAATCTGTAACCGTTGGAATCGATTATAAGAAAGAGAAAAATTTAGATCAATATTTTGAATTTAAATTGGCAACATCTTTTAGAGATAAAGAAGAAAATTTTATTTCAAATAAAACTACTTTAAACAAAAAAAATTCTAATCTATTTGGAGCAATAAATAGTCAATTATCTGACAAAGTAAAATTAGGTTATAATTTTTCTATAGATAAAAATTATAATACATTGGAATATAATGATTTTAATGCATCTTTCTCTTTAAATAACATTGTAACTGGATTCAGTTTTATTGAAGAAAATGGCAAATTAGGTGATACAAACGTTTTATCTAATTTTTTTAATTACAATATAAACGAAAATAATTCATTAAAATTTCAAACAAGAAGAAATAGAAAAATTAATTTAACTGAATACTATGATCTTGTTTATGAATACAAAAATGATTGTTTAACTGCTGGTATAAAATATAAGAAAACATATTATTCTGATGGTGATATTAAACCTTCTGAAAATTTATTTTTTTCAATCACGTTAATTCCACTTACATCCTATGAATACAGGGGTGATGATATTTTAAAACAATAATTATGAAAAAAAATATCTATATAATAGCTTTTATACTAATATTTTTAACTTTTACTCAAAAATTATATTCAAAAGAAAATAAAATAATTTTTAAAATTAATAATGAGATTATTACAACAATGGATATTTATATAGAAATTAAGTATTTGTCAGAAATTAATAAAGATTTTAGTAACCTGGATTATGAAAGTAAAATTAATGTAGCGAAAAAATCACTCATCCGTGAGAAGATAAAAAATATTGAATTAAGGAGATTTTCAGATGAGATCAAAATTGAAAAAAAATATTAGATAATTTATCTGTTTCATATTTTAAAAGGTTGGGAATTAATTCA
>CACLDI010000021.1 GCA_902605605.1 uncultured Pelagibacteraceae bacterium | reverse complement strand
ATTTTTTACTATTTAATTTTTTATGTGCAATAAAATTTTTTAATTATAAGAAGTATATTCATGCAAACGCAAAAGAAAATAACTCTGAATATCATTGTCTTGCTTCAATATATTTAAATTAAAAAATTGAAATAATTTTAAGATAAATTGAAAAAATATTATTTGAGATTATGTAAGGGTTATCTTTAATAATTTTTTGAATTTTTTTTATTTTATCCTTATCAAAATATTCTAAATTATGTTTAATACATTCTTTCATATAGTAATCTAACGCACGCACCAAAGAGTTTTTAAAGTTTTTTTCATTTTCAATATATTTATCGTAATAAAAGTTTAAATTATCTTTAAGGTAATCGGGTGTTAGAGAATTATTTTGTTCATTAATTTTAAAATAACCTAAGACTTTAGGAGTATAAGTTATTAGACCTTTTTTTGATAATTGTATCCACATTTCAGTATCTTGATTATCTGCATATTTATTGTTCCAACCTCCTATGGAAAAAAAATCTTTTGTTTTAAAACAAGTTCCAATTATGCTAACTACTGGCTGACTTAATATCAATTTAGTAAAGTTTTTATTATTCATGGTATATTTTAAGAAAAAAAAAAGCTTTTTATTTTTTTGAATTTTGTCATTAGAATCTATTTCAAGATTTCTTCCAAAAACTAACGAGGTATTTTCATTTAAAATATTATCTAAATTTTTAAAAATATTTTTATCCAACATACTCCCAGAATGAAGAGATATTAAATACTCTGAATTTTTTACATATGAGTAAGCTCTGTTCCAATTATCGGTTTTTTCAAGAGATTTATCGTGAAGATAAAACTTCACTTTTTCATTTTTAATATTCTTTAGAATTTGCTCAGTACTATCTGATGAGCAATTATCAGAAATAATCAATTCAAAATCTGAATAATTGATATCTAAACAAGATTTAATTGATTGCATTATTTCATTGGCAGAATTATAAGTTGGCAAAACAATTGAATACTTTGGCATTATTAAAAAAAATATTAAAAAAATTTAATTTATATATATCTTTAGTTGAGACTATTGGATTTTTCAATTCTATTAAATATTTAATTCTTTATTATTTTAAAATTGATGATCAAATAAAATTGATTTTGAAAAAAAAAAAAATTTTTTTTCTAAGACCGGTATCTGATATTGGGGTTTTTACACAGTTTTTTAATAAATGCTATAAACTCTCTCAAAATAAAAATGTTAAGCAAAAACAAATTAATATTTTAGATTTAGGAGCAAATATTGGTTCCCAAACAATTAGATTTTCAAATGATTTACCCACTTCAAAAATTATTGCTGTTGAGCCTGAACCTAAAAATTTTGAAATATTAAAAAAAAATACTAATGATAATAATGAAATTAAACTAGAAAAAATTGGAATTTCAAATATTCCTAAAGTTGCGTGGATACAAAAAAACAATATCAGGGCAAGTAGTGAAAATTTTGAGACAGTATCGGATATTAACAAAATTATTCAGGATGAGTATTTCGATAAAATAGAGATAAAAGATATAAGATATATTATTAATAAATATAGTTTAGATCAATTTGATATAATTAAAATTGATATTAATTCAGAGATAAAAAATTTATTTAAATGTGAAAATTTTTTAAATTTACTAAACAAAGCTCAAATTATTATAACTAGGATTACTTTAGATGACACAAGTAGTGGTCTAACTTATTTTATGTTAAATAAAATTTTTAGTTTGACTACTTTTAATATTAAAATTTGTGATGATAATTTGATTTTCATAAAAAGTAACTCTTCTATAAATTGTGAAATACTAGATAGTTATTTTTTTTAAAGATTTTGAGACTTTAAGTTTTAAATTAATGGATGTAGATACTGCTGTAATCCATTTTCCACTATAAATTGTAAAAATTTTTTCGGATATTTTTTTTATTTCTGTTTTCCTAGTGTCATCTTTATTATGATCAATTGCTCTGACTACAAAAAAAGATCCGTAATATTTTGCTTTTGTTAATATTGGTAAAAATTTTTTTGAATTTTTAATAAATTTTTTAAAGTTTGAAATTTTAATATTTTTTATTAAATCTTTACCTAAGTATTTTTTTTTATTGTTTTTTAAATTCAAAAATTTTTTATTTTGTATTTCTATTTTTGAATTTTTCACATCACTTAACAAGTGTAAATTTGTACCTAAATAAGGGTCGATACATACAAAATTGCCATCTAGCACTACAATACTGGTTTGAGTAAATATAGATGGCATTTTTACAAGAATTTTTTCAACTAATTCAAATCTTTTCTTCTTTATATTTTTAGTTAAATTTTTAATATTAGAATTATTTTCTTCATAAGTTGCATAAATAACTTTATCATAATTTTTTATTTTACTATTATCAAATTTAGTATTTAAAAATAGCTGAACTTTCTTATTTTTTAAAATTTTTTGTTTTAAATACTTTCTAGCATTGAAAATATTTATAATTTTTTCTTTTACTAAAAAAAAACTTTCAATATTTTTTTTTTCAAAAAAATCATGTTTTTTTAATTTCTTAAAATATAATCTATTTTCTTTTAAAAATTTAATATAGTGATTAGAATTTGTTTTTGATCTTTTATTAGCTATTGCATAAAAATTTTTTGTTTTTCCAAATACATTTTTTGGAAAAAATAATTCAAATTTTCTAGTAGACTTCTGAACTTCTCTAACAGTCTCTTTTGATCTAGGATAATGATAACCTAAATGGGCTCTCATTTGATTTTTTCCTGATGCAGATAAAAGTATATCTTTTCTTTTTTCAAATAAGTCGACTTGTACACTTTTTATTTCAGCAAGTTTTAATGAGCCTAAACATCCAAAAAAACCTCCTCCAACAATAGCAATTCTATGTTTCATATTCTTTGAATCCTATTTTTCCAAACTTTAAAAAAGAAATAATAAATGATAGCAATAAATATCATTTGAAGAGCACCACCTAAACCAGATGACAAGTTACTTTCAGATGTAATTGAAATAAAAATACAGATTGTAACTAATAAAAAAGACAAATAATTATTTTTTTTTCTGTTTATATAAATATAATAATTTAAAACTCTATAAATTAATCCATAGAATATTGCTAAAAATATAATACCCAAAAATTTAAAATTGATATAAGCCTCTATCAAAGTTGAGGCGCCAACACTGGTACTTGTATCATATGATGGTATTAGTTTATATTCTCTTCCATACTTATTTCCAAAAATTTCTTGGGGTTTATCTTTCCAAAAATTTCTTGGTATAAATTTAGTAAATAAAGGAACATAAGACTTTCCCCAAAGTTGATCAATATCATCCTTTTTTTCAACAATGAAAGATAATTGATCTAACTTGTTGATCCTTGTAATTGGAGCACTTAAGGTTGATAAAAGAATATTATTGGAACCAAAAGGTTTATTAATAATTCCAATATCAATCTTTTTTGAAAGGTTGCTCCAATTATAATTTGAATAACTTCTTAAATTTTCTTTCCATAAAAATGATACAGATATTAAAAAAATACCGGCAACACCCAAAGCTATTAAGTTCATAAATGTTAATTTCTTTTTTAAAGCTAGAAAAATGCATAAAATGAAACTTAAAAAATAAGAATAGAAAATCAAATTATAAGTAATTGGTAAATTAACATTTGATCTAAGATCGATGATATATGAAAATATTGCAAACAGTAGAAATACAAAAAAAAATAACTCCTTTTTGTTCCTACTAATAAAGATTAGCAAACAACTAAAAAAAAGAAGAAATATTTTTGATAATATTAATAAATTATCAAAAAGATTTGATATATTTTTTAACTCAAAATATTTAATAGAAAAAATAAAAATAAAAAGGAAAAAAAGCAATAGAAGGTTTTGCTTTTTGTTATTTTTAAGAAACTCTATTTCAAAGCTTAAATTTTTATTTTTAAATGCAAAAGCAAAAAAAATTGTTAAAAAAAATATCAATACATATAACATTGAAATATAGATACTTTTTGGATCTATTTTATGTTCGTATCCTTGAGGTTTTCCAAAACTATAAACACCATCATCTGGAAAAATAATATGATTCTCGGCAGGAGGCAAAGGCATAACTGGTAGGCGCGTTTCTGTAAATGTACCTTCAACATAAATCCTTATACTCATCTCATCTCCATAAAAAAAAAAGGGTAAAACAAAATTTGTTAAAGGAAACAACAATACAAAAAAATAAATTAAATGAGATGTTTTAATTTTTTCCATATTTCTCTATTATTTTAAATGCAGAAACTTTAAAATTTTTTAATGAAAGTATTTTTAAAAAGTTATTAAACAAACTAACATTTATCATTTTTGACGACAAATCTAAAGCATTATAAAAAATAATTAAATCGCTTATTAAAAATAAAATTGCTACTATAAAAAGATTTGTATGAATATTGATTAATATATAAAGAATTAAAATAAATATAATTGCATTTAAAAAATTATAAAATGTAATCTTTTTAAAATTATTTGTTGAGGTTAATAGAGCCACAGATGAGTTAAATAAGCTTAGAAAAAGAGTTGAAAATAGTAATATTAAAAATATTTTTTGATCTATAATAAAATTTTTACCAATCCATATTTCAAAAATTTTCTCATTTAATAAAATTAATGATAAAATAATTAAAACAGAAGCGTATAGAGTAATTTGAATATTAAAAATGAAAATTTTTTTCAAGTATTCTAATTGTTTACTTATCCAAAGTTTTGCTAATTCTATTTTTATAATTCCATCAGTTATACTTGTAAAATTTATTATGACTCTGGCTAAAGTAAGATAAATAGATAATAGTGCTACATATTTTGGCCCCATAACAGAATTAATTATTAAATTTGTTGATTGATATTTTAGCGCATTTGTAATTGGAAATAACAAATATGATAAAGCATGACTTAAGTTATTCCTAATGTAATCTTTTTCTAATTTAAAACTGAATTTTATCCAATCATAATTTTTTGTTGTATCAAAAATAATAAAAATAAAAAAAAGGATCTTACAAAATAGGAAATATAATAATATCGTTTCAAAATTATAATTATTATATAAACAATAAAATAATATAAATGTTTCTAAAATTTTTGATAAATAACCTAATCTTATTTTAAAGTAATATTTATTATGTGCGGCATATATAGATACAAAAAGTCCATTTATTTGGTGTGTAAAAGTGTAAAATATTAATAGTACTGCAATCAAATAAAATTCATTTGATTTAATTGTTTCAAATTTTAAGAAACCATTATCGAAAAGCTCTTTTAGTATAAAGAAAAAAAAAATAGAAAATACTATATTTAAAAGAATGCTTAAATTTAGAGTATTTAAAAAGTTTTTTTGTGCTAATTTGAATTTATTTACTCTTATATTCATATTAATTTGATTTTGTCCAACAGTAGAAAATCCCAAATCACTGATCATTATATAAGCTGGTAAAGAAAATATTACTAACCAAGTTCCATATGTTTCGATTGAAGCTAGATTCAAAAAAATAATTGGTTCGATAAATTTTACTATTATATTAATAAATCTATCTACTACAGTTTCAGAAACCCCCTTTAAAATTCTTTTAAGAATCTTCATTTTTTCAAAACTTCATTATATTTTTTTATTAGTCTCTCCCCATAGGACTCAATGGTTAGTTTTTTGTTTGCAATAATTGATACCTCCTTTGAATTTTTATTAAGAATTTCAGGGTTTGAAATATAGAATTTTATTTTTTCTGATATTTGTTTAGGAGATCGAATATCCACTTCATCCCCTTTAATATTTTCATTATTGAAGAAATCTATACCTCCAGTGTTTGTGGTAAAAATAATTGGTGTACCACAAAAAAGTGATTGAATTTGAACTATTGACTGACCCTCCTCTATAGCTGGCTGAACTAAACAATCTGCTTGATTATAATACTTATAAAGATCGTTTTGTTTTATATGACCAAATAACTTGATTTTTTATTAGTTGGAAGAATTGATTTAAAGAATTCTGATATTTCTCCAACAATGTGAAGTTCAATATTTTCTTCATCTAAAAGCTTAATTGCATCTAATAAATAATGTATACCTTTTCTTACCTCCGTTGAACCAACATATAAAACTACAAATTTATCTCTTTTTTTAATCTTTTCTATTTTTGGAAATTGATTTTCGTCTATGCCATAATTGATAACAATTATTTTTTCTTTATTTACGCCATTATCAACAAAAGATTTCTTAACAAACTGCGAGGGGACAGAAATATAATCAGCTAAATCATATTCTTTTAATTGCTTTGCAATTAAATCTGCATTGTTCAAAAATTTCGGTTCTGTTAAACCTAAGATTTTATATTCCTCTTTTAATATTTCTCTTTGAAATAATGCATGAGTTGATCCTCTTTCTAAAATTTTAATTGTTTTAGTTATATCTAATTTCTCAAAAATTTCTAAAGATTTACTGGACCAACTGACAACTATATCATTATCAAAGCCTATCTTCTTTGCTGCTTTTTTACTGTAAAGATTTGAAATAAATGTATTTATGTCTAGATTTATAATTTTCAACTTTTGTAAAAATCTTAAAAATCTCGAAAAAAGTTCATAAACAAAAAGACTATTAATATTTCTATTTGGTATTTTAGGGGTGACTAAAAATTTAGGATAAGATGTAATAATTTTATTTAAATGATTTGCTTTATGAAGAGCCTTAGCCATATAAAATGCGTGAAATTTTCCAAATAAGGATATAGATACTTTCATATCTTAAAATTAATAATTTTTGATAATTGAGAAGAAAAACCAAAAACCCCTGTACTGACTTTTTTAAATCCATTTTTTTTTATTTTTTCTCTCAAATGATTATTGCTTAAATAATATCTAACAATTTTAAGTAATTCTAACTTGTCATCATGAAAAAAAACTAGATCTTTTTTATCTTTAAAAACCTCTTCAATATATTTAGAATATTCGCTTAACATAAATCCTCCAGCAGCAAGTATCTCTACAGTTTTTGAATTATAAACATCATGGTTATCTCTCCTTAAAAAACACATATTTATCTTCGAAGAGAAAATTGTTTTATAAAATTTGTCTCCATATATAGCTTCATTTTTTATTATTAAATTTTTATTAGACTTAATGTTTTGCCATCCATTTCCAAAAACTGTAATCTTAATATTATTTTGAGACAAATATTTTAATACTTGGTACCTTTCCTCTTCATAAGTTCCTATAAAAGTTACATCGTACGTGTAATTTTTTCTCTCTAATTTTTTTTTTATCTTTACAACTCCAGGGAAACATCTGATTTTAAATCCACGATTAAAGTAATTTATATAATTCTCGTTATATGGTTGTCTATAAATTATCTTATCAAAATATTTTAAAGAAAAAAATAAATTAAAAGTAAAATAATTCCTATGTAGAAAGGGATCAATAAAAAGTGCAACGATTTCTATCTTATCAAATCTTTTTTTAATTTTTTTTAGTATGGAACCATAAGTATTGAAAGGTTGAATTATAATAATTTTATCAAATTTGCTTTTATTTAGTTCGCGCAAAATTTTTTTATTAACATTATATTGGTCATAAAAAATTTTTAATTTAAGCAAAATTTTCGTAAAAATAGAAAAATCTAATTTTTTTCCACTTGAAGGATATATAATTTTTCTTTTTTTAAATTTTATTGCCTTTAGCGCAATTACTGCATTTGCCCAAGAGTTCTTGGAATTATTCGAAACAATAAGAGTTTTAAAATTTGACCTAAGTGTATTAGAAGTTTTTTCTAAATTTAGTATTTTAATATTATTTTTTGTATGATAAATTTTCATTAATCTATTGAACTTCCAATGAATAATCTATGTATAATAATTTTAACTTTTAATGAAGAAATTAATATTAAAAAATGTCTGGAGTCTATCAAAGATTTTGCCAATGAAATTATCATTATAGATTCTTTTAGCACTGATAAAACAAAGAGTATTTGCGATGGGTATAAGGTTAAGTTTGTTCAACACAAATTTGAAAATCAATCAAAACAATTTAATTGGGCTCTATCTAATGTAAATATAAACTCTAACTGGATAATGAGGCTAGATGCAGATGAGGAAATAGATAAGAATTTAGCGGAAGAAATAAAAAAAAATATTAATAAGGAAAATGGTAACAATGGATTTTATATAAAAAGAAAACTAATTTGGTGCGGAAAATGGATAAAACATGGAGGTATCTACCCACTTGTTCTAGCAAGAATTTTTAAAAAAGGAAAAGCTTTTTATGAGGAAAGAACTGAAGAACATTTAATTATTGAAGGTAAAACTGATAAGATTAAAGGGGATCTCATAGAAAATAATTTAAAAAATAAAATAGAATTTTTTACAATAAAGCATTTAGAAACAGCAAAAGGTGAAGCGAGAGAGATTTTTGATAAAAGCTTTAATAAAAATATTTCCTCAGACCAGATCTTAGATAATAATAAAATTAGAAGATTTTTTAAAATAAATTTTTATAATAAGATGCCTTTATTTCTAAGAGCGTTATTATATTTCATCTATAGATATATCTTTAGATTAGGTTTTTTAGATGGCAAAGAGGGTTTTACATTTCATTTTTTTCAAGCTTTTTGGTACAGGATGTTTATAGATATGCTAGTTGATGAAAAAAAAAGAAATAATGAAAAAATATAAAGTAACACCTTTTTATTTTGACTTAACTAAAATTGAGAGAAATAATTTATTAAATAATTTCTCTAAAATTTTAAAAAGTTCAAAATTAATTTTAGGAAGTGAAACATTAAAATTTGAAAAAAAATTTGCAATAAAAGTTGGAACTAAATATGCAGTTGCAGTTAATTCTGGAACGACTGCTTTACAAATTTTATTAATGTTAAATATTAAGAAAAAAAATACATTGGTTGCAGTGCCAACCAACACAAATTTTGCAACTGTTGCTGCTATTTTATATTCTGGAGGTATCCCTTTTTATCTAGATATGGATGAAAGATATTTTGCTCCAAAATTTGAAGATATTGTAAAATTTTATAAAAAATATAAATTTAAGGGTGTCGTATGGGTGCATATTGGTGGAATAATTTCTCCAGACTTTTTAAAAGTTAAAAATTTTTGTAACAAGAAAAAAATTTTTCTAATTGAAGACTGCGCCCATGCTCACGGAAGCTCTATTAAAGGTATTAATGCTGGATCAAAATCAAGTGGTGGAGCTTTTTCTTTCTTTCCAACAAAAGTAATGACCACAATGGAAGGTGGCATGATCACAACTAATAGTAAATTCTTTTTTAAACGAGCGATATCTTTAAGAAATCAGGGGAAAAGGGAAGGCAATTTTGGTGGTCTTCATCATGACCTCGGAAATAGTTGGAGAATATCCGAAGTTGCTGCAAGTTTAGGTTTGATACAATTAAAAAAATTATCGAAAATGATAAATAAAAGAAAAAAAATTTTTAACATTTACTCAAAAATTTTTAAAAAAGAAAATATCCAATTTTGTAAAATAGATCACATGGATAGGTGTAGTAATTATAAAATGATAGTTTTTGCAAAAAGTATAGGACATAAAAAAATTTTAAAAAAAAAATTACTTGAAAAAGGGATAATATGCGGAGGTGAGGTTTATGAAATACCTTGCCACAAACAACCTGTTTTTAAAAAATTAGCAAAAAAGACACATACTCTAAAGAAATCAGAATATTACTGTTCAATACACTTTTGCCCCCCACTTACTTCGGGAATGTCAACTAAAGAAGCCCAATATTGTGCTGAGACTATTGCTAAAGTTTATTAATTAATGCAAAACAAAAAAATTATTTTAGGGTTAAATGCGTTTCACGCTGACTCTTCTGCGGCTGTTATAGTAGATAATGAAATAATTGCTGCAGCTGAAGAAGAGAGGTTTAACAGAAAAAAACATTGGAGTGGTTTCCCATTCGAGTCGATCAAATTTTGCTTAGAAAAGTCAAATATAAATTTTAGTGAGATAACAGATATAGCGATTAATTCTAATCAATTTTCAAATTTAAACCAAAAAATCTTTCACTCATTAATAAATTTTAAATTTGAAAATTTTTCAAAGTTTTTAAAAAGAAATAAAAAAAAATTTCTAATTCAAGATTTAATTAATTATTATTTTGGTAGAAACAATGAATATAAGTTTCACAGAATTGATCATCATTTATCTCATCTTGCTTCAGCTTTTTATCCCTCAGAATATTCAAAAGCCTTGGGATTAAGTATTGATGGAATGGGTGATTTTTGCAGTATTGCAATAGCCAATTGTAATCTCAAAAAAAAAAATAAAATTGATATAATAAAAAGGATTTTTTATCCAAACTCTTTAGGAATTTTTTATGAAAGTATAACTCAATTTTTAGGTTTTGGTAACTATGGCGAAGAGTATAAAGTAATGGGCTTAGCTCCTTATGGAAATCCGATTTATAAAAAAGAAATTTTTGAACTATTCTCAAATGATTTTGAATTGAATCTAAAATTTTTTAATCACCATAGAAAAAATTATAATTACAAATTTGAAGGTACACCTGTACAAGAGACTTTATTAAATCAAAAGTTTTATGATTTATTAGGAAATCCAAGACAAAGTAATGAAAATTTAAAACAATTCCATATGGATGTTGCTTCTTCACTTCAAAGAGTTTTTGAAGAAAAAGTACTTATTTTGATAAATCAAAACATAGATACTAAAAATGTAAATTTAGTTTTAGCTGGAGGATGTGCAATGAATTCATCATGTAATGGTAAAATCGTAGAAAAAAATATATTTGAAAATATTTTTATTCCATCAGCACCTGGCGATTCTGGAGGTGCTATTGGTTCTGCATTGGTTGTATTAGAAAAAAATTATGAATTTACTGAGCTTAAAAATTTTAAAAATCCATATTTAGGAAAATCATATTCAAATAAAGATATTAAAGAATTTATTGATCTAAAAATTGATAAAAATAAATTTAAGGTTGAAAAATTTAATAATGATATTTCTTTAATTAAAGAAACTGTTAAATATTTACTATCTGAAAAAATTATTGGCTGGTTTCAAGGCTCAATGGAATTTGGCTCAAGAGCTTTGGGTAATAGATCTATAATTTGTGATCCAAGATTAGTTCATGCTAGAGACTTAATTAATACAAAAATTAAATTTAGAGAGAAATTTAGACCTTTTGCTCCTTCTATTTTACAGGAAGAGGTAGATAAATGGTTTGAAAATAATAATCACTCTTCATATATGTCGTTTGTATATAAAATTAAAAAAGATAAACAAAATATTATTCCTGCAGTTACTCACGTAGATGGCACAGGAAGACTTCAAACTGTTTCCAAGAATATTAATAAAAAATTTTATGATTTAATTTTTGAATTTAGCAAAGAAACCTCAGTGCCAATTTTATTAAACACATCATTCAACGAAAACGAACCTATTGTTGAAAGTCCGATTAATGCAATAGATACTTTTTTAAAAACAAAGATGGATGTTCTAGTTTTAGAAAATTATGTTATTTCAAGATTATAAATTTTCACAAAAATTATTTTCAAATAAAAAAGTCTTAGAAGTAGGATGTAACCAAGGTATGACTACTCTTCAAATATCTAAATTTTCTAAAAGTGTGATTGCTATAGATAACAATAAAAACCATCTTTCTATTGCAAAAAAAAAAAGAAAAAAAAAAAATATTAAATATATTAAAATTAACTTTTTTGATAAAAAAAAAATGTTAAGATTGGGAAAATTTGAAGTAATTTATTTAAGAGAAATTTTTAACTTTTTAAAAATAGAAGAAAAAAAAAAAATTGTTAAAATTTTAAAAAAAAATTTAAAGCAAAATGGTAAAATCATTGTTACAGATTTTTATGCTAGTGTTTTTCTAAGAAAAAAATTTTTAAATTTTTTTAAATTAAAAATAGTCAACTTATTTCAAATCGATAAAAAAAGTAGATTATATCACTTTAGAGATAAGAATGAATTGGAAAAATTTTTTAATAAATTCAATATGAATATTTCTATTTTTCAAAAAGATCCTTTAAAAGAACATATTGACTTATTATCGAAAATAATTGAAAACATTTATCCATGTAAGTTTACAGTTATACTTTCTCTAAAATAATTATTTTTTTATGAATTCATGGAAATATTTATTTGCTACATCAATATTCCAATTTTTTATAATTATTCTTGAATTTTTTGAATACTTATTTTCAATATCTTTATTTTTTATTATATTAAGTATAGATTGGGTTAAGTGATATTTGTTATTAAAAGTAATTCCATTAGTATTCGGTTTAATAAGATCATAAGATGATAATACGTTTTTAGATGTAATAATTGGTTTCGAAAAATTCATTGCCTCATTGACCACAAGACCCCAAGCATCATATTTTGATGGTAGGACAAACAGATTTGATAAAGCGTAATATTGATTTAATAAGTTTTGATTAATGAAACCAACAAACTTTATCTCCCTAAAATTTTTGTATTTTTTAATCAATTTATCTTTAATATCTCCATCTCCAGCAATTATTAAATTCACTGGAATTTTACACGCTTTATTAATCTTTAAAAAAGAACTAATTAATAATTCTGGATTTTTTCTTAATATAATTTTTGCATTATAAAAAATTATAAAAGAGTTTTTTTTAATCTTTAGTTTTTTTCTTAATATTGAAAGGTCCTTTTTTTGGATAATTTTTTTTTTGAATAGGTCGCCAACCACATAAGGAAGCAAAAAGATTTTTTTTTTGGTTCTACCAGCATAAAATTCTTTATTTTTTTTCCCTATTGCTAAATAGTTTGTAATGAGAGGATCAATTAACTTAAAAAATAAATAAATTTTTATTCTAGATTTTAAATTATTCTTAAAAAAATTATTACTTTCACCTCTTAACAAAATTTTAATTCCTAAAATATAACCAATGATAATTGATGAAATAGAGTAGAAATTAGAATATCCATGTACCCAAAGATATTTAGGTTTATCTTTTAACAATAATTTTACAAACTTTATTAAAAATTTTAATCTATTTTTATTTTTATTTTCAAATATAAATTGATGTTTATGTTTAAAGTTTTCAATTTCATCAAATTTTATCATTCTATTTAAACCTTGATCAAAATATGGTCTTAAAGAAAAATCAGACAAATAAATCACATTTAGGCTAATTTTATCTGAAAGAGATAATTTGTCCAAAAAAGGATTTTGATATTGAATTGGGTGATCTAAGAAATAATGAATTTTAATCATAGAAAAAGTATATATAAAATATATATGCGAATCTGTGTAATTGTACCATCGTTTTTTCCTGCAGTTTATTATGGAGGAACTATATTTTCCATTCATGAGAGTTTAAAATTATTTTCTAATAAAAAATTTCAAATCTTTGTATCTACAACTTCAGCTAATGGAAAAAAAAGACTTAAAGTAAAAAAAAATGATTTTTTAAAATTTAATAAAAACTATTTTGTTAAATATTATTTTGACGAAATAATTAATAGATTTTCTTTATCATTTTTATTTGGGATATGGGATGATGTTAAAAAATCAAACATAATATACATCCAAGATATTTTTTCTATTTTTGCTGCATTTGGATTTTTGGCATCCAGAATATATAAAAAGAAGTGTATAATTGCACCTAGAGGTTCACTCGCTGAGTTTAGTATAAAAAATAAATATTATTTGTTAAAAAAAATTTGGATATTTATTTTTCTTAAGTTCTTTAACAAAAATTTTTTTTGGCATGCAACATCAAACTTTGAAAAACAAGATATTTTAAAATTAAATTTAAAAGGAAAAATATTTGTTATTCCAAATTTTATTAAATTCGATAAAAAAAATTTAAGAAAACTTAAACCATTAAATAACATAAGTTTTAATAATAAAAATTTAATTAAGATTGGTGTATTGACTAGACTTGATAAAAAAAAGGGATTATTAAATTTAATCAAGGCATTTTCTTCCATTAAAGTATTCCGAAATATTCATTTAATAATTTGTGGTGAGGATCATGGTTTGAAAGAAAAGATAAGGGAAGAAATTAAACTTAGAAAATTAAGCAAAAAAGTTACTTTACTAAATCCTCTTTATGGAAATAAAAAATATCAATTTTTAAAAATGTTAGATATTTTTTGTTTACCATCAGAAAATGAAAATTTTGGAAATGTATATTTAGAGTCTTTAAGAGTAGGGACACCAATTATAGCTAGTAAGTTTACACCTTGGAAAAGTATAATAAAGTATAACTGTGGCCTTATAACAAATAACAAAGTTCAGAATATATCTTCAAATATTATTAAATTTATAAAAAATAAAAAAAAATATAAAAAAAAAAATTGTGAAAAATTAGCTGATTTATACAATGAAGAAAATATAAAAAAATTGTACACAAAAATGTTTTATGAGCTTAACAGATAAAATTTATTCAAGTTACTCAAAACTTGCTCCCAATATAGATGTAAACTCTGAACAAAATTTTCAATATTTTGATCAAGAGTTAAAAAAAATTAATAATTTAGATAAAAAAAAGATTATTGAAATTGGTTATGGAAAAGGTTTTTTTCTTGAATGGGCAAAAAATAAAAAATTAGATATAATTGGTTATGAAATTAATGAAGAATTTCATAAAATAGCTAAGTTAAATCATAAAGTTATACTTGGAGATGGCAGAAACATTTCTAGAGAGATTTCTGATAAGTTTGATTTAATAATATTATTTGATGTTGTTGAACACATTGATAAAGAAAAATTATTAAGTTTTTTTGAAAACTTATATGAATTACTTAATGAAAAAGGAGAGGTATTATTAAGATTTCCAAATGGTTCTAGCGCCGCTGGATTAGAATATTTTAATTCAGATTTGACACATTTCTCTTTTCTAAATCGAAGATCATTAAAAATGATTGCAGAATTAAATAAATTTGAATTAATTTATTTTGGCAATATGGAAAGAGTAAGTAAATTTAGATCTTTAAAAGGAAAAATTTTTGGAAGATTAGTTTATTTAATTAGAGATTTTATAGAATACATTTATGGAAATTTAT
>CACLDI010000020.1 GCA_902605605.1 uncultured Pelagibacteraceae bacterium | reverse complement strand
GCAAAAATTGTAGGTGCCAAAGTCTTATTTGCAAAAGAGGTAGATTTTAAAGTGTCAACAAGAGAGATTTTAAAAAAAATCACAAGAAAAACTAAAATAGTATTTATTGCTAACCCAAATAATCCAACTGCAACCTATTTGACTAAAAAAGAAATATTAGAACTAAGGAATAAAATGAATAAAAATATTTTACTTGTAGTTGATGATGCGTACTCAGAATATATGAAAAATAATGATTATACTTCAGGTTTAGATTTATTTAGAAATAAAGATAATGTTTTTATCTTGAGAACATTCTCAAAAATGTTTGGATTAGCTTCCTTAAGAGTAGGTTGGGGATATGGATCAAAAAAAATAATAGACGCTTTAAATGTGATTAAACCACCATTCAATGTAAATGGTGTAGCACAACTTGCAGCTATTGCTTCGCTAAGAGATACAAAATTTATAAGTAGATCTGTTAAGCACAATTTACTTTATGCTAAAAAGTTAAAAAAATTTCTTGAGGTTTACAATATTTCTTCAAATAAAATTTCAGCAAATTTTCTATTTTTAAATTTTGATAACTGTAAAATTTCAGCAAAATATTTATATGAAAAATTGAAACAAAAAGGTGTTATCTTAAGATCAACAGAGGATGGCTATGGCATTAAAAATAAATTAAGATTAACCATAGGGTCTAAGGAAGAAAATTTAAAATTTATGAATACTGTAAAAAGAATATTAAATTAAATGAATAATATTTTAATTATTGGATGTGGTTTATTAGGATCCTCTTTATTGAGACGCATTCACAAAAAAAAAATTGTTAAAAAAATATTCATTTATGAAAAATCAAAATCAAATGTTTCAAAAATTAAGAAATTAAGGCTTCCAGGCATTGTTATTGACAATCTAGATAAAGGAGCAATTAATTATGATCTAATTATTTTTTGTACTCCAATGAGTGAATACAAAAATCTAATCTTAAAGATAAATAATTTTATTACTCCCAAAACATTAATTACAGACATCGGATCTTCTAAAGTAGAGACCTCGAGGCTTATAAAAAAATTTTTGAAAAAAAATATATCTTGGACTCAAAGTCATCCAATTGCAGGCTCAGAAGTTAGTGGCCCAGAGCATGGTAAGGAAAATATGTTTCAAGATCGATGGTGTATTTTAATAAAAGAAAAAAATACAAAAAAAAAATATTTGGACATTTTAAATAATTTTTGGAAAAAAATGGGTTCAAATGTTATCGTTATGACACCTGAAAAACATGATAAAATTTTTTCCATAACAAGTCATTTACCTCATTTAATTGCGTATAATTTGGTAAAATCAGCACAAGATTTTGAAAAAAAACAAAATTACGATTTGATTAAGTTTAGTGCTGGAGGACTTAGAGACTTTTCACGTATAGCAGCTTCAAATGAAATTATGTGGAGAGATATTTTTTTTAATAATAGTAATAATATTTCAAAAGCTATTGATTTATTTATCAAAAATCTAACAGCTTTTAAAAAAGATATAAATTTAAAAAACAATAAATCAATATTAAAAAAATTAATTCAAACTAAAAGAGTTCGATCTAAAATTATTAAATTAAAACAAGATATAAACAAACCTGACTTTGGTAGAAATTAAAATTTTATTTTAGAAATTTTTCTCACTTCAAGACTTGCTGTATCAAGTATTCTTTTAATTGTTTCCTTTATTGGCATGATAATTACTTTTTTTTTTGGACCATAAGCGTGGATCAACTGTTTAGAGTTTACGCAAATGGCAACATGACCTTTCCAAAATATAATATCTCCCTTTTTAAATTTTTTTGATACTTTTTTCACCGAATACTTTATTTGATCTTTAGTATCTCTTGGATAAAATATATTATTATAATAAAAAAAAATTTGTAATAGAGCTGAACAATCAATACCTTTATAAGTCTTACCACCCCATTTATAACCTACCTTAAGAAATTTTGTAAAAAATTTTACAAAGTTTTTTTCTTTGTGATTAATTTCTTTAATATCTTTTTTTTTAATCCACTTATTCTTGTCAATTTTTATATAAAACTTATTTTCTTTTTCTACACTTAATTTAGATCCTAGGGGGAGGTAGCTGTTTGAAACACAATTAGGTTTTATATAAATTTTTGCCTTTAATGTATTTACTTTATATTTTGGATTAAAATTTTTGATATATTGTTTATTTTTGATGTATCCAACATAATTATCATATGTAGATTTAATCTTTATCCAATTTTTATTTTTAGAAAAAATTTTAAATTTTTCACCATATATTATTTGAGAAGTTACCTCAGATGACGTTTGAGGTTCTTTATAAATATTCGAAATATTCCCTTTAAAGTAAAAATTATTTTTCACCAATTTTGATTTTATTTTTTATAAGCCATAAACAAAGCAAAGAAGGGATGACCATAATTGTAGTTAAAACGAAGAATGTTCCCCAATCTCCGTTTAGCCAATCTACTAACGCACCTGAGGATGATGCTAAAGTAGTCCTTCCAGCAGTACCTATTGAAGCAAGTAATGCATATTGAGTTGCTGTATAAGTTCTATCTACCAATAAAGAAATAAAAGCAACAAAAGCTACTGTAGCAAATGCTGCAGTAATATCATCAGCAATTACGGCAATTGCAAATAAAATTTCAGATTTTCCTGTCCAAGCCAAAACTGCAAATAAAAGATTTGTTATAGCCATTAGCCCTCCTGCGAAGAACATTGTTTTTATCGTTCCAGCTCTCATAGCCATTAAACCACCTAATAATGTAAATATTACAGTTGTTATCCAACCAAGTCCTTTTGAGTAAATTGCAATTTGTCCTTTTGAAAATCCGATTTCTTTATAAAAAACAATGGACATCCTTCCCATAAAAGCTTCACCAATTTTAAATAAAAAAACGAATGCTAATATTCCTGCTGCGATAGCAAAGCCATTTTTTTTAAAAAAACTAATAATGGGTCCTCCAATAGTTCCTGTGATATAGGCAATAAAGTTTGTTACAAAATTACTCGATCCAAGTTTTTTTTCAATTAGTTGGTCTGTTTCTTTCTGTTTAGCTTCTCTATCTGTTTGAATAGGTTCGTGAACAAACATTAAACCTATGTTCATTAAAATAATTAAAATTCCCAAAATTAAAAAAGTAGTTTGCCAATAGTCAGATACGCCTAAGTTTTCAAAAAATTCAGCTGTAAACAATGCAACAACACCACCCAATTTATAACCTGTCCACCAACCTACAACAGCCATTGCAGCACCTGCCGCCATAGATTTTCCTTCATTTTCATTTATTTGTTCAATTCTTAATGCATCAACAGTTATGTCTTGTGTAGCTGAGGCTATAGCTATAATTAATCCTACACTTATCAATAGAACTAAATTTTCTGTTGGATTTATTACGCTCCAAACTACTAGGCATAGTAAAATTATGATTTGCATTAAAACTATCCATCCCCGTCTATGACCTAATTTTTTTGTTAAGTAAGGTATTTGGACTCTATCGACAATTGGAGCCCACAAGTAGTTAAAGGCGTATACACCGAAGATTAATCCTGCCCAACCAATTGTAGATCTGCTTAGACCCTCTTCTTTTAACCAAAGACTTAAACTGCTTGCAATCAAGACCCAAGGAAAACCTGAGATGGCCCCTAACAAAAGAATTCTGAGCATTCTTTTGTCGTAATAAATAGAAAAAGTTTCAGACAGTGTTTGTTTTTTTACCTCAAGCATTTAGTTTCTCCAAAATGATGGTAGAAATAATACTAGTATTGCGAACAACTCAAGTCTACCTAAAATCATTCCAACAGACAAAATCCATTTCGATACATCTGGCAATGATGAAAAATCTCCATTTGGTCCAATAATTGGCCCTAAACCTGGGCCAACATTTGAGATAGATGTTGCAGCTCCAGATAGTGCAGTAATGAAATCAAGGCCAGTTAAGGATAATAAAGCTGCTAAAATAAAAAAAATTACGAAATAAAAAAATATGAAAGATATAATTGATGCAATAAATTTTTCATCTACTGAATTTTGATCATACTTTATTAAAAATACTCCTTTAGGATAAATAATTTTTTTAAGTTGATTTAATATAAAAAGATAAAGAATTTGAATTCTAAAAATTTTAATTCCACATGTTGTTGATCCCGCACAACCTCCAATGAACATTAATGCAAGAAAAATAGTTATTGGAAAACTTCCCCAACTATCAAATTCAGCATTTACATAACCAGTTCCAGTTAAAATAGAAATAGTATTAAAAAATATTGATCTAAATGAAAAGTTGTCGTCATTAGTTAAAAACAAGTAAAGACACAGAATAATTATTGATAAAATTATTATTTTTAAAAAAGATTTTATTTGAGTGTCACTTGAAAATATTTTTTTGTTTCCATTTAAAAATTTAATATAACAGATAAAGGGAATGCTTCCTAAAATTATAAACATCATTGAGGAAATCTCGATATAAATACTATCAAAATAACCTATAGATTGGTTATAATTTGAGAATCCACCTGTTGCTATTGTAGTCATTGAATGGGTTAAGCTATCAAATTTTCCCATTCCAAAAATCCAGTAACTAATAGCACAAACTGCTGTTAAAGCAGAATAAATATATATCAGCCTTAAAGCAATTTCTTTAGATTTTGGAAGTATTTTTTCTGATGAGTCATTGCTGGAGATTTTAAATAATTGCATTCCTCCAACATTCATTATCGGCATAAGAGTGATAGCCATCACAATTATACCTATACCTCCTAACCATTGTAAAATAGCTCTCCATAAAAGAATACCTTTAGGAGCGTTTTCTAAATTAGATATAATAGTTGAGCCTGTAGTGGTAATTCCTGACATGCTCTCAAAAAAAGCATTTGTAATTGACATTTCCATAGAAGAGAAAATGAAAGGTAAAGATCCAAAAATTGCGACACTCAACCAAGATAAAGCTGTTAACAAAAAGGCTTGTTGTAAATTAACTTTTCTATCATGATCAATATTCGTTAAAAAAAAAAGTGCTCCAAAAACTATTGTTACAATTGATGCTCCAAAAAAAGATGAGTCAATTTCTGCATAAATAAATTGTACAATTATAGGGACAAACATAGACACCCCTAAGATTATTTGTAAAATTCCAAGTGTAAAAAATACCGTTTTATAATTAGACATTTTGAAAGAACATTATTTTATGGTAAATAAATTTCAACTCTATAAGAATTAATAAAATCACTAATTTGAGATTTTAAAAGAACAATTCATGATTAAAAAAGAAGTTTTAGACAAAACCAGTGCATGGCCTTTTGTAGAAGCCAAAAAAATGATTAGAGAAAGAAAATCGTTCATTGAAAAAAAAGGAAAAATAACATTACAAACTGGATATGGACCAAGCGGTTTACCTCACATAGGTACTTTTGGAGAAGTTGCAAGAACCTCTATGATGGTAAATGCTTTAAAGCAATTAACAAATTTACCTACAGAAATTATAACTTTTTCTGATGATATGGATGGTCTTAGAAAAGTTCCGGAAAATATTCCTAACCAAAATTTGTTAAATGAAAATCTTCATAAACCATTAACTGAGGTTCCAGATCCGTTTGGGAAATTTAATAGTTTTGGTGAACATAATAATGAGATGTTAAAGGATTTTTTGAATAGTTTTAACTTTAAATATAGCTTTAAAAGTTCAACAGATTTGTACAAAAGCGGATACTTTAACTCAACACTAAAAATAATTTTAGATAATTATGATGTTATAATGAATATTATACTCCCAACTTTAGGTAAAGAACGTCAAAAAACTTACTGTCCATTTTTACCTATATGTCCAGACACTGGGCATGTACTTGAAATACCAGTTGTAGAAATTAATAAAGAAAAATCTCAAATAATTTTTGACAATAAAGGTAAAAAACTTGAAAAAAGTATTCTTGATGGAAACTGTAAACTTCAGTGGAAGGTTGATTGGGCTATGAGATGGTATGCTCTTGATATTGACTTTGAAATGTATGGTAAAGATTTAATTGAAAGTGCAATATTATCTACAAAAATTATCAACTTACTTGGTAAAAAGAATCCCTCAGGCTTTGCATATGAGTTATTTTTAGATGAAAAAGGTGAAAAGATTTCTAAGTCGAAGGGAAATGGAATTACTATCGATCAATGGTTGAAGTATGCATCTCCTGAAAGTTTATCTTTATATATGTATCAAAACCCAAAAAGGGCAAAAAAATTATATAAGGAAATTGTTCCAAAGGCTGTAGATGAATATTTAGATAATATTGAAAAATCTAAAAAACAAACAGATCAGCAACTGATAATGAATCCGGTCTGGCATGTTCATGAAGGCAAAATACCGACTGAAGAAATGATTATGACTTTTTCCATGCTGCTTAACTTGGTTGAAACAAGTAATGCAGATAGCAAGGATTTACTTTGGAAATTTGTTAAGAAATATAAACCAAATATCCAAGAAGAAAACTCTCCAATCTTTGATGGATTAGTTGGATATGCAATTAAATATTTTAATGACGTAATCAAATCACAAAAAAAATATAAAAAACCTAATGAAAGTGAAAAAAAAGCCCTTCTAGCTTTAATTAAAACTTTAGAAACATGTAATGATGGAATGTCACCTGAAGAAATCCAAACTTTAATTTACTCAGCTGGTAAAGAAAATGGTTATGCTGATAAACTTAGAGACTGGTTTAAATTAATTTATGAGGTTGTTTTTGGTGATGAAAATGGACCAAGAATGGGTTTTTTCATAAGTTTTTTTGGTGTAAACGAAACTAAAGAGCTTATAACGAATAAATTAAAATAATGTTTTCAAATTTAAGATCTTTAATATTCAAAATAGATCCCGAAAGAGCACACTTTTTAGCAATACAGTCACTCAAACTCAACCTAGTTTCAAATATCTTTGATGGGAATAAAAATGATCCCATTTTCAAAACAAAAATTTTTAATAAAGAGTTAAACAACCCTATCGGGATAGCGGCAGGTTTTGATAAGAATGCCGAGGTCTACAACCCTTTATTTAAGTTGGGATTTGGATTAGTAGAAGTTGGCACTATCACACCTTTAAAACAATACGGGAATAGTAAACCTAGAGTTTTTAGATTAGTAGAAGACCAAGCGCTTATAAATAGATTGGGCTTTAACAATCATGGCTCAGATGTTGTATTAAATAGGATTAAATCAAACAATAAACTGGGCGTATTAGGAATTAATGTTGGCCCCAATAAAGACTCTGATAATCGAATAAATGACTATTTAATAGGGATTGAAAAATTCTATGAAGTTGCAGATTATATTACCATTAATATTTCTTCACCAAATACTGAAAACTTAAGAAATTTTCACGATGAAAGAAAATTGCAAGATTTACTTAAATCTATTTCAGAAAAGAAAAAAAATCTAGATACAAATATTCCAATAGTGGTAAAAATTTCACCTGATATAGATGAAAATCAGATCAATCTAATTTCAGAAATTCTTTTAGAAAATGATATAAGTGGAATAATTATTTCAAATACCTCAGAAGCATCAAGAGACATTTTAAAAAATATTCAAAGACATCAAAAAGGAGGGTTGTCTGGAAAACCTATTGAGAAAAAATCAAATTTATTAATAAACAAGTTTTACAATCTATTAAAAGGTAAAATTAAGATTATTGGGGTAGGAGGAGTAGACTCAGGACAATCAGCTTATGAAAAGTTTTTATTAGGTGCAGACTATATTCAACTATATACAGGAATGGTGTTTCAAGGTCCAAATATCGCTAGTATTATTAAAAAAGATCTAAAAGAATTATTGATTAGAGACGGTGTTAAAAATTTTAGCGAAATTATAGGAAATAAAACTCTTTCTTAATTCTATTAAACTTGACGCCACCAACATCTAACCTTATATAGGCACTATTATTATGTCAAAAAAATGTGAACTTACTGGAAAAATTCCTATGAAAGGTCATAACGTTAGTCACGCTAACAACAAGACCAAAAGAAGATTTTTGCCTAATCTTAAGAAAGTAAAGTTTACTAGCGAGCTAATGAAAAGAAGCTTAAAATTAACAGTGAGTAATGCTGGAGTTAGATCAGTTGATAAAAAAGGTAGCTTTGACGAATATCTAAAAACTGTAAAAAATAAAAACTTATCTCCAAGACTTAAAAAATTAAAAAAAGGTATTCTAATTAAATCCCCATTTAAGAAAAAACCTTTGGCTAAATCTGCATAATGAATAAATTATTCTTATTTCTCTCGTTTTTAATGGGAGTGGTTGTTTTATCATCAAATTATTTAGTTCAATTCCCAATTAAATACTATGGACTAGAGGAGATATTAACATATGGAGCATTTAGTTATCCAATAGCTTTTTTGATAACCGACTTAGCGAACAGATCTTATGGAAAATTAGTTGCAAGAAAAATCGTTTACGTTGGTTTTGCAATAGGAATTAGTTTTACTCTTATATTCTCAACTAATTTTGCAGATTTAATTTCAGTAAGAATTGCAATCGGTTCAGGAACAGCCTTTTTAGTCGCTCAATTATTGGATGTACAAATATTTGACCAATTAAGAAAAAGAAAGTGGTTTATTGCTCCTTTAACATCTTCTTTAATTGGATCTACGATCGATACATTTTTATTTTTTTCAATATCTTTTTATGCAACAGGTATTCCATGGGTTACTTTATCTTTAGGAGATTTAGCAGTTAAGATAATTGTTGCTCTTGTTATGTTGATCCCTTTTAGATTGTTATTAGGAACATTTAAGGCTGTTAAAGCTTAATACAAAAATTTATAACTTAAAATTTTATAAGCCAACTTAGCAACAAGAAAGTTATATGAATTAAAACCTTTTATAGGCGATAATTCGTTAATGTCAGCCCCAACAATTTGGGAATTTTTTGCAGCAATTTTTATTATGTTTAAAGTTTCGTCCCACAACAATCCGCCTGGTTCAGGAGTTCCAGTTGCTGGCATAATACTAGAATCAAGTCCGTCAACATCAAAAGTTAAATAGACTTTTTTATTTTTAATCAATTTTTTAAATTTGCTAAGATCCCATTTTATTTTATCTTTAGCCCAAAAAATTTTTATTCTAGAAGAATTTTTCTTTAAAAATGGAATTTCACTTTTAGAAATATTTCTGATTCCAAATGAAATTAATGAAACATTTGGATAATCTAAACATCTTTTTATAGCTGATGCATGTGAGAATTTTTCACCATTATAACTTTCTCGTAAATCTGCATGGGCATCAAAGTGCAAAAGACAAATATCCTTATATTTTTTTGTAAATGGAACAATACATCCAGGTGTGATTGAGTGTTCTCCACCAAAAGTCATTGGAAAAAGTTTTTTATCTATAATTTCTTGATTTATTTTTGACATTTTACTCAATGCCTTTTTAATATTTTTATCTATTTTGAATGGTTTTAAAGTTTTAATACCTATCTTTTTATAAGGCTCACAATTTAATTCTTCATCATAAAGCTCAACTTGGTGAGAGGCTTTAATAATCTCTTTTGGCCCATTTTTAGTTCCTCCACCATAACTTACAGTTTTTTCAAGACCGAATGGAACTATGACAACTTTTTCTTTAAAATTGACTTTATTGTCAATTCCGAGAAAACCGTTTTTGTTTGAAAGATATTTCAATTTTATTCAAAAATTTTTGTAAAGTTTTTTCGATCTCTGCTTTTCCATTCACCTCTATGATAAGCATCACTAGCTATTAGAGGCAAAACGCTTGTAGCTTCTGCAAAAACCATTTGTTCCTTCGTGATATCAACTTTACCCCAAGAACTTGCCTCTTTTAGTGTTGAGCTACTACATGCTCCATCTCTACTATCTGCAACTGTGATTTGAACAGCATACTTATGCATATCAACATCTTTCCCCAAAAGTTCTGCACATATAACTGTATCTTGAATAAAATTCTTTGGTACTCCACCACCTATCATGAATAATCCTGAGCCTTTGGATTTAATTTTTATTTCTGTAAGTTCTCTAAATTCCCTGACAGAGTCAATTGTCATATGTTTTTTTGGATTTTTTTCCTGGTGCATTACTAAACCAAATCCTGCACTCGAATCTGTAAATGCGGGGCAGAAAATTGGAACACCGTTATTAAATGCTGTTTCAATTAATGAATCTTTCTTTTTTGAGTTCTTTTTCAGATACTTTCCCATTTCATGAATGAACTCTCTAGAAGTGTAACTCCTTGGTTCTAACGTATTTGCTATTTCACATATAATTTTGTCACACATTTGAAGCTCTTCCTCATCTATATAAGTATCGTAAATTCTATCGATATAGTTATTTCTTAACTCGGTATCATCTTGAAACTGTGAACCTTGGTAATGTTTAAACCCCAGTGCCTCAAAAAAATCCATATCTACAATTGAGGCTCCTGTTGCAACAATGGCATCAACCATATTATATTTAACTAAATCTTTATAAATATTCATACATCCAGCGGCTGATGTTGATCCAGCCAGGGTAAGAAAAATTGTACAATCTTTATCTTTCAACATTTCATTATAAATATTTGCTGCATTAGCAGTCTCTCTAGATACGAAAGACATTTTTTCCATTGATGAGATTATCTTTCTTGAATCAAAGGAAGTGATATCAATGTGTTCTACAGGGTTTTTTAAGAAATCTTTTTTACTATTGTGACCCAGATTTTTTTGGTCTGACATTAAGCGACCATATTAGCTTTATTGCTATCTTTATCGTACATGGTCATTATTGGTTTATCTTCAACTTCATAAATCTCATCTGAATAGTAGCCATTGAACTGAGTTCTAAAAGTTAATCCATAAGCCCCAAGCTGACCAAGTTCTATATAATCATTTTCTTTAATATTATTTGGAAGCAAAAAAGGACCTTTCATATAATCCATGCTATCACAGGTTGGACCAAAGAAATCAAAAGCAGTTAATTTTTTTGAAATAATTTTATTTGAGTTTTCTTTAATCATCTTTGATGGGTAAACAATATTTGGAGTACCAGCATCAAAAAGAGAACCGTAGGTTCCATCATTTATATAGAGCTTTTGTTTCTTTCTAAGGTTAACTCTAACAATTGTTGATCCACTTTCTGCAACTAAAGCTCTTCCAGGTTCACAAATTATTTTAGGTAATGCATCAAGTTTTAAATTTTCTAGACTTTTTCTAATTTCATTAAAATAATTATTTAATGATTGAGGAATTAAATCAGGATAGATAGTTGGAAATCCACCTCCTATATTTATATAATCTGGAACTATTTTAGTTTTTTTTATTATGTTTCCAATCTCGGTTATACCCTTTGCGTATGAGATTGGATGCATACATTGAGATCCAACATGAAAACTCAAACCAATTTTTTTTGCATGTTGTTTTGCTAATCTAGTTAAACCTATGGCCTCCGATGTTAAAGCTCCAAACTTTTTCGATAAGTCTATTTCTGCATGCTCGTTTGAAACTGCCACTCTTACAAATAATTCCAAATCTTTTGCGTTATTTGTACTTTCTATAATTTTGATTAATTCATCCTTAGTATCTAATGAAAAAGTTTTAACATTATAATTAAAATAAGCTTCCTTAATACTTTCTCTGCTTTTTACAGTGTGCATGTATGAGCATTTTGCATTATGACTAAAATTTCTTATGCTTTTTATTTCTTCAATTGATGCAACATCAAATTGATCTATTCCGCTATCTATTATTGTTTTTATTACTTCTGGATGAGGATTTGTCTTTACAGCATATAAAACTGTTCCTGAGAAATTTTTTTTGAAAACTTTTGCTGCAGATTCAATTGAACTTTTTCTGATACAGTATACTGGTTTTTCAGGTTTCAGTTGATTTACAAGTTCTTCAACCGATTTAAATTTTTGCATTTCTAATGCCTCCAAAAAAAATTTAATAAAAAAAAGTCTTTTAAAATAAAAAAACTTTAATATTTTCTGGCATATAAAGTAACCATCACTAATGTAAAGCAAATAATTCAGGTCAGTATTGCTTAATAATCATATGTTGAAAAATTTAATTAAGTTACCATATTAGGATAATGAAAGATCAAGCAACTCTTCAAAACCTCAGTGATTTTGAGAATAAATCACTGTTAATTTGTGATGACGACAATCCTTTTAGAGAAAGATTGGCAAGAGCAATGGAAAAGAAGGGTTTTGAGGTTTTTCAAGCAGAGAGTGTACAAAAGGGTGTCGAAGCTGTTAAAGCAAAAAAACCTGGATTTGCTGTAGTAGATTTAAGACTCGGAGATGGAAATGGTCTTGAAGTTGTAAAAGAAATTCAAACCTCAAATAATGATAGTAGAATTATAATGTTAACTGGATATGGAAATATTCCAACAGCAGTTGCGGCTATTAAAGAGGGTGCAATCGATTATCTTGCTAAGCCAGCAGATGCTGAAGATGTTGAAAAAGCTTTATTAGCAGATCCATCAAAAAAAGCTGCACCTCCAGAAAATCCTATGTCAGCAGATAGAGTAAAATGGGAACATATCCATAGAGTTTTTGAGCTTTGCAATAGAAATGTATCTGAAACAGCACGAAGACTTAAGATGCACAGAAGAACTCTCCAAAGAATTCTCTCTAAAAGATCACCTAGATAAATTTTCTAATTTTTATAATTTTCTTAACTAATAATGCCAAAATGGCAATTTTGAATATTTCAGCCAACAAAAAAGGTTTAGCTCCTAAAGCTAAAATAGGCTTATCCCATCCGATTAATGTCCCTAACCACAATAATCCTAAAATATATATTGTTGAAGTTGCAAGTATTAGTTTACCCAAAACAACAAAAAAACCATCCTCAAATTTAATCATAGATGATAAATAACATGCCGTTAAGAATCCAATTAAATATCCCATAGTTGGACCAGTGAAATATAAAAGTCCGACACCTTTTTCTGGAGAATTTGAAAAAACTGGTAATCCCGCAATTCCTTCAATTAAATACAATCCGATTGTAGCTAATCCAATTTTATAACCTAAGCTAATTCCTAAAAATAAGACCACAAAAGTTTGCATAGTCATAGGGACTGGGTAAAAAGGAATTTTTATTTTTGCAGAAATAGTTAAAGCTATTGAACCAAGTACTATAGCTAACAAAGATTTAATTATTTTAGTTTGTGTAAGATTTTTTGTTAATTCCATAAAATTAATAATACTCTTTATTGTTAATATAATCTAGTGATTAGTAGATTAAATTAAAGTTTAGACTATATTAACTATAAAACATTTAATAAATTTTAATGAGTAAAATACAAAAAACTGATCATTTTTATCTTATTGATGGTTCTGGATATATCTTTAGAGCTTATTATGCATTACCACCATTAAGTAGAAAAAGTGACGGACTTCCAACAGGCGCAGTTAGTGGTTTTTGCAGTATGCTTTTTAAACTTTTAGAGGACTCAAAATCAAATCAAAATTTGCAGAAACCAACTCATTTTGCTGTTATTTTTGATTCTGCCAGAAAAACATTTAGAAATGAAATCTATAGTGAATATAAAGCAAACAGATCTGAGGCGCCTGATGACTTGGCACCTCAATTTGAATATATAAGAAAGTCTGTTTTAGCATTTAACCTACCATCTGTAGATTTACTTAATTATGAGGCAGATGATTTGATTGCAACTTACGTCGACCAAATAACAAAAAAAGGAGCAAAGGTCACAATTGTTTCATCAGATAAAGATTTAATGCAATTATATCAAAAAAATGTCCGTATCTTTGATCCGATGAAAAATAAATTTGTAACTGAAGAAGACATCATTAAAAAGTTTGGGGTTGATGCATCAAAAGTAATAGATGTCCAATCCTTAGCGGGTGATAGTAGTGATAACGTACCAGGTGTACCCGGAATAGGAGTAAAAACTGCTGCTGAACTAATTAATAAATATGGCACTCTAGAAAAATTATTGAAATCAGCTCATGAAATTAAACAAAACAAAAGACGAGAAACTCTCTTAGAAAATAAAGATAAAGCATTAATTAGCAAAAAACTTGTGACGTTAGATCATAAATCTCCAATAAAAAGAGAGTTAGATGAGTTTCAGTTAAAAAGTATAGACAAAGATAAATTATATAAATTTTTAAGAGAGATGGAATTTAATAGATTATTAAGTTCTGCTATTTCTGCATATGGAGAGCCAGACCTAACGAGCTCTGTTCCAGAAACTAAAAATATAGAAAAGCAAAGTCCAATTAATAATAAAAATTATTATTTGATTTCTAACGCAGATGAAATAGATGAATGGGTCGAAGAGGCCGAAGAGTTAGGAGAGGTTGCTGTTGACACTGAAACAAATTCTCTAGATCCTCATCAAGCAGAGCTAGTAGGTATCTCGCTTTCTTCAAAAATAGGGAAGGCCTGCTATATTCCAATTGGTCACAAATCATCAAAATGTATCAAAAAGGAAGTTGTTATTAAAAAACTAAAAAAATTATTAGAAGATCCAAGTGTTAAAAAAATTGGTCAAAATATTAAATTTGATTTTATTGTTTTATTTAAACACGGCATAACATTGTCTGCCATGGAAGATACAATGTTAATGTCTTATGTTTTAGATGCAGGAAAAAATAGACATAATATGGATACATTATCAGAGTTACACCTCGGACATAAAACGATTTCTTTTAAAGAAATGGTAGGAACTGGAAAAAAAGAAATCAATTTCAGTGAAGTAGAAGTTGAAAAAGCAAAAGATTATGCAGCTGAAGATGCTGATATAACTTTTAGACTTTATAAGAAATTTTTTAAAAATCTAAAATCTGAAAAACTGATTAACATTTACGAAATTTTTGAAAAACCATTAATTAAAATTCTTGCATTTATGGAAATTGAAGGCGTAGAGATTGATAGTAAGTTTTTAATGTCTCTCTCTAAAAAATTCGAAAAAAAAATTTTAACATTGGAAAAAGAGATATTTAAAATTTCAAAAAAAGAGTTTAACATTGGGTCACCCAAACAACTAGGTGAAATCATTTACAATGATCTTAAAATAGCAGTTTTAAAAAAAACAAAAAAAGGTGGATTTGCAACAAGTGCTTCTGTTTTAGAGGATTTAGTATTTAAAGGTAACAAATTTCCTAAATTAATCTTGGACTGGAGACAGTTATCAAAATTAAAAAATACTTACTCAGACGCATTACCTGAACATGTTAATCCAACAACAAAAAGAGTGCATACTTCTTTTTTATTAGCCGCTACCACAACAGGAAGACTAGCTTCAAGTGACCCTAATCTACAAAATATTCCAATTAAATCAGATGAAGGAAAAGATATAAGAAAAGCATTTAAAGCTAAAAAAGATCATTTATTAATTTCTGCGGATTACAATCAAATTGAAATGAGAATTCTTGCTGATTTAGCTGATGTGAAAGAATTAAAAAAAGCATTTAAAAATGAAGAGGATATTCATTCATTAACAGCCAGCCAAATATTTAATATTGATATTAAAAAAGTAAATCAAGACCACAGAAGGAAAGCTAAAGCTATCAATTTTGGAATAATTTAT
>CACLDI010000019.1 GCA_902605605.1 uncultured Pelagibacteraceae bacterium | reverse complement strand
GTCTGGCCATTAGTTGACCAAATGAATCCTGACGCGTCTGTAAAAGCGTTAGCTAGTACTGAAGTTGACGTTAGTTCTTTAAAGCCAGGTAATACAATTACCGTGCTTTGGAGAGGAAAACCAGTTTTTATAAGAAGACGAACCCAAGAAGAAATAGCCGAAGCAAGGTCAGTTAAAATGGAAGATTTGATTCACCCAGAAAAAGATGAAGACAGAGCAAAAAACCCTGAATGGTTAGTGATGTTGGGTGTATGTACTCATCTAGGATGTGTGCCTTTAAATGATAAAGGAGACTATGATGGATGGTTTTGTCCTTGTCATGGTTCACATTATGATACATCTGGAAGAATTAGAAAAGGCCCAGCGCCATGGAACATGGAAGTTCCAAAGTATGAATTTGTTAACGCTAACACAATTAAAATTGGATAAAATATATGAGTGATCACGAATACACACCCAAGTCAAGAGCAGGTAAATGGTTTAATGATAGATTGCCGTTACTTACTTTGGCAAATCACTTAACTGATTATCCAACTCCAAAAAATTTAAACTATTGGTGGACGTTTGGTGGAATTTTAACATTTTGTTTAATAACTCAAATTGTTACAGGCTTAACTTTGGCAATGCATTATATTGCTCATGCTGATATGGCATTTGAAAGTGTTGAGCACATTATGAGAGATGTTAACTATGGTTGGTTAATTAGATATATTCACGCAAATGGTGCTTCTATGTTTTTCCTAGCAGTTTATATTCATATCTTTAGATCATTGTTTTACGGATCATATAAATCTCCAAGAGAAATTATTTGGATTATTGGAATAATTATTTACTTATTGATGATGGCAGCTGCTTTCATGGGTTATGTTTTACCATGGGGACAAATGAGTTTCTGGGGAGCGACTGTAATAACAAACTTATTTAGTGCAATACCACTTGTTGGAGAGGGTATTGTGACCTGGTTGTGGGGAGGATATTCTGTAGATAATCCAACTTTAACTAGATTTTTTACTCTACATTACCTAATACCTTTTTTAATTTTAGGATTAGTGGTTTTACATATTTGGGCACTACATGTTCCTGGTAACAATAATCCTGTTGGAATAGATATTAAAAAACCATCAAAGGATACAGTTCCTTTTCATCCTTACATAGTGATTAAAGATGGATTTGCATTATTAATGTTCATGATTGTATTTGCTTTTTTTGTGTTCTATGCGCCTAATATCTTAGGACATGCTGATAATTATATTGAAGCCAATCCATTAGTAACACCAGCACACATTGTGCCAGAATGGTATTTGTTACCTTTTTATGCAATTTTAAGGTCAGTTCCTGATAAGTTGCTTGGAGTTGTAGCTATGTTATCTGCAATTTTAATTTTAGCTGTTTTACCTTGGCTAGATACTTCAAAAATAAGATCAGCAGTATTTAGACCACTCTATAAGCAATTTTATTGGATATTAGTAGCCGACGTTTTAATATTAGGTTATATGGGTGCAATGCCTGCTGAGGGTCTATACTTATTGATTGCAAGAGTTGCAACAGCTTACTACTTCCTTCATTTTTTAGTTATTTTACCAGTGCTAGGGTTAAAAGAGAGGACGATACCTTTACCATTAAGTATTACTGAACCTGTACTCGGAGGATCTCCCAATATGGTAATGGCTAAAAAAAAGGAAAGTAAAATAGAATAGTGAAAAATATTCTTAAGCTATTTTCAGTAATAATATTGTTTAGTGTATCCAGTGTTAATGTAATTTCTGCAGAAAAAGTTGAGTTTTTAAAAACTGACTGGACATTCAAGGGTCTATTTGGAAAATTTGATAGAGCATCACTTCAAAGAGGATATCAAGTTTATACCGAGGTCTGTGCAGCTTGCCATTCAATGAAATATTTGAGTTACAGAAATTTATCTGAAAAGGGTGGGCCAGAGTTTTCAGTAGCTCAAGCTAAAGCAATTGCTGCCTCATTTGAGGTAACAGACGGACCAAATGCTGATGGTGAAATGTTTCAACGACCAGGAAAACTTTCTGATAAATTTGTGATGCCTTATGAAAACGTTAAGGCTGCTGAAGCAGCCAATGGTGGTGCATACCCTCCAGATATGTCGGTATTAGTGAAAGCTAGAGGAGGGGGAGTAGATTATATATATTCTTTATTGCAAGGTTATGAAGAAGCCCCAAGTGGAATGGTCTTAGATGATGGTGTTCATTACAATAAATATATGTACGGTAACAAAATTAAAATGTCCGCACCTCTTTCAGATGGAATTATTGAATATTCAGATGGAACTAATCCAAGTGTTGAGCAAATGTCAAAAGACGTAACTACTTTCTTAATGTGGGCAGCGGAACCAAGCTTAGAAGCTAGACACCAAATGGGCTTTAAGGCTATCGTTTATTTGATAATCTTAACAATACTTGTTTATTTCAGTATGAAGAGAATTTGGTCACGTGTTAAATCGGAAGTTTAAGATATCCCCATCTTTTACAATATAATCCTTACCCTCTAACCTCATTTTTCCATTATTTTTAGAATTTACCCAACCGTGATTTTCAACAAAATCTTTGTAGGAAATCGTTTCTGCTCTTATAAATCCTTTTTCAAAATCTGTATGTATCTCCCCAGCAGCCTTTGGAGCAGTACAATTTTTTTGAATTGTCCAAGCTCTGGTTTCTTCTGGACCAGATGTAAAATAAGTATCAAGTTCTAAAATTTTATATCCTTTTCGGATTAGCATGCTTAATCCAGTATCTTTTAAACCTATCATATCCATATAATTTTTTTTCTCTTCGTTTTCTAATTCATTAATTTGATTTTCAATATCAGCTGAAACTATTAAACTATTTTCTGCTCCATATTTCTTAATAAAAGCATTTGTATAATGATTTCCCTCTTTGACACTTTGCTCATCAACATTGCAAACAAATATCTTTGGTTTAATGGATAATAATCCACTTTGATTTAGCTGCTTAGTTTCAAATTGAGATTTAAGAATGGATATATCTTTATCATTATTTATGCAATCTAATGCGATTTCTAGAATTTTGAGCTGATCTTCTTCTATATTTTTTTTGTTATTTTTTTCTAACCTTTTTTGTATAGATTCTAAATCTGCAAGCATCATTTCTGTATCTATAATCTCTAAATCTCTAATGGGATCAACAGTTGGGTTAACGTTTTGAATATCATCAGAGTCAAAGCATCTAATCATATGAATTACAGCATCTACCTCTCTTATATGAGAAAGAAATTTATTTCCCAAACCTTCTCCTTTTGAGGCACCTTTAACAAGGCCAGCTATATCAACAAATGAAATCGTAGTATTAATTGTTTTTTTTGAATTGGAAACTTTAGATAATTTCTCAAGTCGCTCGTCTGGAACTGGAACTACCCCTATATTAGGGTCTATAGTACAGAAAGGAAAATTCGCAGCCTGAGCTTTACTAGAATTTGTAAGTGCATTGAATAATGTAGATTTACCAACATTGGGTAAACCAACTATTCCACATTTAAAACTCATTATTTATTATTTACTGTGCTTGAAAATAAATCTAATTTTTTATTCACCAGTATCGAAATGGAGTCTGTAATATCACTTTTGATCTTTTCTAACCCCAACATTTCATCTTCGTCAAAATTTTGTAAAACATAATCGCTTACTTCCATATTTTCTTTTGGCTTACCAATCCCTACTCTTACCCTTGAGTAGTCTTTGCCAATAAATTTATCGATTGAGGCGATACCATTATGTCCTGCACTTGTTCCTCCAAACTTTGCTTTAATTTTTCCAAATTCAACATCTAAATCGTCATGGAAAACAATTACATCTTCAGCATCTATTTTAAAATATTCAATGAGTTCTCGAATACATATTCCAGAATTATTCATAAAAGTTAATGGTTTGATAGCATAAATCTTTTGATCTGCAACATTACCGGTGGTCAGCAAACCTTTAAATTTTGGTTTTTGTTTTGATAAGCCAAATTTTTTATTAATAGAGTCGATTATTTTGAAACCGACATTATGTCTGTTATTTTCACTATCTGGAGTTGGGTTTCCTAGACCTACAAATAAAAGCATATAATGGATTTTAATGGGAAGTAAATTTCAATTTTGATAACTTATTTTTTTTCTTCAGCAGTTTTTTTTTCTTCACCTTCTTTTTTATCACCTTCTGTTGCAGGCTTATCACCATCTGCTGCAGCTGCCTCTGCTCCAGCAGCGCCTTCTTCGCCCTCAGCTCCTTCTGCTTCTGCTGGTTTTTCAGGTTCTTTCATAACTGTTGGAGCTGCTAAAGTTGCAATTACAAAGTCCCTTCCTTGAATAGTAGGCGTTACTTCTTCATCTAAGCTTATTGATGAAATTTTGAAACTCTCACCAATATCAATTCCATCTAAATCAATAACTAAATTCTCAGGAATTTTCTCACTTGGACATTTCAATTCAACTTTTCTTCTTACTATATTTAACACACCACCTCTTTTAAGTCCTGGTGAGCTTTCGTGGTTAATGAATTTAACTGGGACTTCAATTTTAATTTTAACACCTGGAACTACTCTTAAGAAATCTACATGAATAGGTTCATCTGTTATAATGTCATATTTTATTTCTTTTGGTAGAACGTTTTGTGATTTGCCTTCAACATTTAAGGCAATAATATTTGATAAAAAATTTTCTTTTTCAATTAATGATTTTAATAATTTTTTTGAAATTGCTACTTTTTCATTTTGAGCCTCACCACCATAAATTATAGCAGGCACGTTCCCATTGTCTCTTAGGGAGCTTACCTCACCTTTGGTTTTTGTATTCCGAATGTTGGCATCTAATGAATTCATAAAAACAAAGGTTTTTATCTCAAGATCCTCAATAACTCAAGGTAATTATTTAAATAAATCAGAAACAGAGGTTGAGTTTGATATTCTTTTAATTGCCTCTCCCATTAAGGCTGAAATAGATAGAACTTCAATGTTTTTAGTACTCTTGGTTTTGTTTATATTGTAAATTGTATCTGTGATAACTAAATTTTTAATTACTGAATTTTTAATTTTTTTTACAGCTTCTCCACTTAAAACACCGTGAGTAATATAAACATAAACTTCTTTTGCACCTCGATCCTTTAAAGCTTTAGCTGCATTGACTATAGTTCCACCTGAGTCAATGATATCATCTACTATTATACAAGTTTTACCTTTAACTTCTCCGATTACATTCATTACTTGAGACTGACCAGGTTTGGGGCGTCTTTTATCAACAATCGCAAGACCAACATTTAAAATTTTCCCAAGCGCTCTTGCTCTTTCAGTGCCACCAACATCAGGTGCAACACAAACAATATTTTTACTTTTAATATTTTTTTTTACATGTCTTGCAAAAATAGGTGTTGCAAATAAGTTATCGACTGGAATATCAAAAAATCCTTGAATTTGCCCAGCATGCAAATCAACTGTCACGACTCTGTCTGCTCCAGCTTTTGTAATTAAATTTGATACAAGTTTTGCTGATATAGAGGTTCTTGGAACCACTTTTCTATCTTGTCTGGCATAACCAAAATATGGAATAACTGCTGTTATATTTTTAGCAGACGATCTTTTTAAAGCATCAATACACAACAAAAGTTCCATTAAGTTGTCATTCGCAGGAGATGAAATAGACTGAATTATAAAAATACTATTTCCTCTAATGTTTTCATTTAATTCAACATATATTTCACCATCTGAAAAATTCCTAATACTCGAATTAACTAGTTTAGATTTCAAAAATTTAGCAATACTTTTACTTAGAGGCTTATTGCTAGTTCCAGATAATAATTTCATTTGAAAAGAACCTAATTAAGCATAATTATTGAAATATTTCTACCATAATCAGCATGTTTTAAACTTAAAGCTCTTCTTGCACTGAAAAATTTATTCCTAAAATTAAATGTGTCGATTTTAATTTTTTCTATTTTTTTTATCTTATTCTTTAAAAGCATAGATTTTACGTAGTTTGATAAATCAAAATATAACTTTTTACGCTTTATTCTAAAAAAAATTTTGTTTCTTCTGTCTTTTTTTAAAAATTTATTTTTGAAGTCATTTTGAACTTCATAATTATCAATCGAAATTGAAGGGCCTATTACTGCAGTAATATTTTGTGGCTTAGATCCTTTTTTAAGCATAAATTTGATCACTTTACCAATTATCCCTTTATATGCTCCTTTCCAGCCTGCATGAATTGCTGCAATTATTTTTTTTTGTTGATCACAAATCAAAATTGGAACACAGTCTGCGGTTAGAATGGCAATTGGTAAGTTTTTTTGATTAGTTATTACAGCATCTACTTTTGGTTTTGCTTTAAATTGATATTTTTCATCAATATAAATAAATTTATTACTATGAATTTGGTTAAGTAAAAAAATATCTCTAGCAGAGTTTTTTATTTTTTTTCTTACTAGTTCTAAATTTTTTCTAACATTACTTGGTTTATCTTTTGACCCTGGTCCACAATTAAGACTTTTATAAATATTTTTTGAAAAGCCGCCTTTGCTATTAAAAAAGCCATGTTTTAATTTTTTTATCTTTGAAAGTTTTTTGGATTTAATCACTCTGAAATCCTGTTTGGAATTTATTATTTTTGGTTTTTATAAGCATAACTTTAAACAATTCACCCATCTGCTTTTCATCTATCAGTCGTCTTATTCTATAAAATAAATCAGTTTTTTTTGAAAAAGCTATATCCTTACTCACAATCTCAGCTCTTTGAAGAATTCCCATACTTGTTAAGAATTTTTTTTGAGTTGTTACAAGTGTGTCTAAGTTTTTATATTGATTAATAAATTTTTGAAATAAATTAAAGTTAACATTGTAAGTAATATCAGACTCACCAATATTTTCTAATATGTTTGAGTATTTATGATTATTTACTGCTTGAAGAGTATCCTGCATTTTTTGATTTAAGTAACCATAATCTATGATTAGGATTCCGCCTTCATTTTTTTCAATTATATTGCCTATAATCTTTAAATATTTGAAAGCATTGGGAGAGTATTCAATTATATTTTGTTCTTTTGAAATTTCAAAATTTAATTTTTTCTCAGTTAATTTAATATTTGATTTAACTTCTTTAAATTTTACTTCTTTAGGATTTGTAAGATCTACAAATTTTTCATACCAGTCATCTTGTCTCTTAAAAAACTGTTTTATTGGCAAAGCATCAAAAAATTCGTTTGCTAGAAAAATAGTTGGATCGGTATAATTTTCTTCTAAATCTTGTATCCAACTAACCTTCTCACTTTTAAGATTTTTTTTCTGTTGTTCTATTAGATATTGACTTTTTTCGTGAATCATAAAATTACAAGAATTAAAGTGTTCTGGAAAATTCTTTAATGTTTCACAAATCACTTTGATCATTTCACCGTTTCCAGCACCCAACTCAATTAAATTAAACTTTTTTGGGGAGCCTAAACTCTTTAAAAAAGTAATTAACCAAATAGTTATAATCTCTGAAAAAAGTCTTGTTATATTTGGAGCTGTGATGAAATCACCTTCCTTGCCGAAGGGATTTTGCTTCATATAATATCCAGAATTTTTATCATAAAGTGCCCAATCAATAAATTGGTCTAAAGATAAGTTAGTTGATTTATTTATTTTCATTTTTAAAATAAAATAGAACCAATCCAGATAATATTAGTATTACACTTAAAATTTGTCCCATACTTAAGTTAAAAAATAAGTAACCTAACTGTTCGTCTGGAACTCTTAAAAACTCAACAGAAAATCTAAATATTGAGTAAAAAATCAAAAATAAACTTGATATCAAGCCTGGCCTAAATAAAAAATTTTTGTTTTTAAAATTTATTAAAATTACAAATAAAATAATACCTTCAAGTAGTGCCTCATATATTTGAGTAGGATGTCTTGGTAAGTTATCAATCTGAATAAAAGTTACCGACCAAGGTAGATCAGTCACTTTTCCATAAAGTTCTGAGTTTATAAAATTTGAAATTCTTCCAAAAAAAATACCGATTGGGGCAACTAAAGCAACAATATCCATATATAAAAAAGGGTTTTGATTATTTCTTTTTCCAAAAATTATACTAGCAATTATAATTCCGATTAATCCACCATGAAAAGACATGCCGCCTTCCCATATTTTAAAAATATCTTTTAAATTATCTAAATAATATTCAAGATTGTAAAATAATATGTATCCTAATCTTCCACCTAAAATAATTCCAATAATTAAATAAGTGATGTAATCGTCAAATTTTTTATTGATATCCTCGTTTTTAATGAATATTTTTTTTGCAACAAACCACCCAAATAAAATACCAACTATATAAGCTAAGGAATACCATCTAATTTCTAAGGAAAAAATTTCAATTGCAACTGGGTCAAAATTATTGATGAACATTTTAATTTATAATTATAATATATATCTTAAATATGAAAAATTCTAAATTTATAATTGATAAGTTTGCAAAACTGATTGAGCAAGGGATAGTTTCTTCAAAAGATTTATCAGCAGAAATCTTAAATATTTTCAAATCTAAAAGAGATGAATTTGTTTTTAAAATGAAATTAACAGGCAAGGACGAATTTGATATTCTTTCAAAACGAGTTGAGAACTTAGAAATCAAAATTAAAAAGCTTGAAGGTAAAAAAAAAACTAAACAGGTAAAAAAATCTTAACTCTCAAGCCATCCATTTTAGATTTCTCTAGTTTAATATTTCCACCATGTGATTTAATAATATCTGATGCAATTGACAAACCAAGTCCAACGCTGGATTTAGAGTCTGCTCTACCTTTGTCTATTTTATAGAATGGTTTAAATACGTTATCGTGCTCACTTTTTACGATACCAGGACCATCATCATCAATTATAATAAATAGATTTGTATTTTTTTTACTAAGATTTACTTCTACATTAGCTGCATACTTTAGGGCGTTATCAATTAGATTATTTAGACATCTGCTGATTAAATTTTTTCTACCGTTGATATAAACTCTAGGTAACAAATTCTTTGAAATATTTTCATTATTATATTTTTTAATTACTTCTTCAATTAGTTCAGACAGATTAAACATTTCATCTTTTTCAGCATACGATGAGCTTGTAAATTGAAGATATTCATTTAGCATTTTTTCCATCTCATTTATGTCCTCAGTCAACTTTTCTACTGAGTCTTTGTCTTTAATAAATGCAAGTTGTAACTTCATCCTTGTTAAAGGTGTTCTTAAATCATGACTTATACCAGATAACATTTCAGTTCTTTGATTAACATGTCTCTCAATTCTTTTTCTCATTTTATCAAATTCATGACCTGCCTGTCTTATTTCAAGAGCACCGGAAGGCTTATATTCCTCAATTTCCTCACCTTTACCGAATCTTTCTGCAGCACGTGCAAGATTAGTAATAGGCCTTGTTTGATTTTTTAAAAATATTAGAGATATGATCACCATAATTATTGCAGGCACAGTTATCCATAGAGCAAAAATTCTTGCAGATGAACTGGTAACACGATCTTTAGGAACTAAAAATTTAAAATATCCATCTTTATATTTAATTTTTAAATCAATTAACTCTTTATAGTTTGTTGAATCAAACCAATAGTCTTCCACTGAAAATCTTGATTTTAATTCTCTTCTTAATGTTCGGTCAATTGGACTAAACCATCTTTCTTTTTGTTGATCTTCTAATTTTTCATTAAGTTTAAGTTCAATATTTAAATCTAAAAATAATGAAAACAGATTATTTATCTCTTGCTTCTTCTCTTCCTCACTTTCATATACTTCAATAAACGCACTTATTTCGTTTACCAACGTTCTTGTCATTCCTTTATTAGTTTTAATCCATAAGCTATCAAAAAATACAATTGTGATGATTAGCTGGAGAACAATTACAGGGACTGCAACAATTAAAAGTGCTCTGTAAAACAACCTTTTGGGTAAAACTTTTCTAAATAAATTATTCAATCCAGAGAACATACCCTGCTCCTCTTATGGTTTGTAAAAATTTAGGATTTTTTGGATCAATTTCTATTTTTTTTCTTAAACGGGTTATAATCACATCAATTGACCTTTCTTTATCTAAGTTAATTAATTGACCAATACTTTCTCTTGAAAATGTATTTCCTGGATTATTAATCATTTTTTCTAAAATTATCTTTTCTGTATTATTGATTTTGAATTCTTTTTTGTTTTTAATAATTAGCAATTTATTTAAATCAATTTTTATATTTTCAAATTCGATAATTCTTTTTTGATCAGTTTTGATAGTTTTAGTTAAAATATTTTTAATTCTTAAAATTAATTCTTTTGGTTCAAAAGGCTTAGCTAAATAATCGTCTGCTCCTAATTCAAGTCCTTCAACTCTTTCACTCGCTTCACCCTTTGCTGTTAAAAGTATAATTGGTGTGTCTAAATCTTTTTTATGGTCATTGATAAAATCTAAACCACTTTTACCTGACATCATTATATCTAGGATAATTAAATCGAATTTGATTATTTTTACTTTCTCTGATGCATTTTCAGCACTATCTGCTGTTGTAACTAAAAAATTATTTTCATTTAAATATTTTTTTACTAAAGATCTAATTCCTTCATCGTCATCAACTAGCAAAATATGAGCTTGAAATTTATCCATTTATAATTTTACTCAAAACATTATCAAAATTTATTACTTCCTCTGAACTTGAGTTAAGTAATGCATTGTAAATTCTTTTTTTTTGCTGATCAAAAACCTCAATAAATATCTTTTTACCTTTATCATTCAAAAATACATGTTTAACTCTGGTATCTTGCCCATCTCTTTTAAACATAATAATGTCTAGTTTTATTAAATCCTTCAAAACTCTATTAAGACTTTGCTTAGTGACTTTTAGTCTTTTCAATAGCTCTGATATTGAAATACCCTCATACATTGATAATAAATGGATCACTTTATGGTGTGCTAAGCCAATAGAGTATTTATCTAATATCTTTTTAGAATCGGAAAAAGTTTCTCTATAGCTCACAAAAAGTTTTTCTATCAAATCTTTAAGCTGATCATCTTTTAAATATAAAAGTTCTTTCATTACAGGTAAGTTATATTGACATATTAAAGATACAAAGTTATTTTTCAGATATAATTAAATATTTTCAATCATGATACCTTACGACAAAAGATCTGGAAAAATATGGTACAACGATGAGCTTGTAGATTGGGGAGACGTTAAACTTCACGTTTTAAGCCATGGTTTACATTACGCAAGTTGCGTTTTTGAAGGAGAAAGAGTTTATGATGGATCAATCTTTAAATTAGAGGAACATACTTCAAGATTTTTTCATTCAGCTAAGAGAATGGGTTTTGAGATCCCATATTCAGAGGATCAAATTAATATTGCTTCAAATAAAATTATAGCTACACAAAATGTTGAAAATGGATACGTAAGACCAGTAGCATGGAGAGGTAGTGAGATGATGGCTATTTCTGCCCAACAAACAAAAATTCATGTTGCAATTGCAACCTGGGAGTGGGGTTCGTATTTTGATCCAAAATTAAAAGTCGAAGGTATAAAATTAAATATTTCAAACTGGAGAAGACCTGCACCTAATACAATCCCTTGGGATACTAAAGCATCTGGCCTTTACATGATTTGTACACTGTCGAAACATGAAGCAGAAAAACAAGGTTATACAGATTCATTAATGTTAGATCATGAAGGAAATGTAGCTGAAGCAACTGGTGCAAATGTTTTTTTCAAAGATAAAAATGGAGAACTTCATACCCCAATTCCAGATTCTTTTTTAGATGGGATTACAAGAAGAACAGTAATTGGAATTGCAAAGTCAAAAAATATTAAAGTTCACGAAAGAAAAATAAAACTAGAGGAGTTATCAAGCTTTGTTGGATGTTTTTTAACAGGCACTGCTGCAGAAGTAACTCCAGTTTCATGCATTGCAGAAAATCAGTTTAAAGTTTGTGATATTATAATTGACTTAAATGAAAGTTATCAAACTTTAGTAAGAAAAAAAAAAGCAGCCTAATCTTTACTATCCTCAGACATAGCATGATCAATTCCTTTACGCATATAATCATATCCAGTAAAAAGCGTTAAAGCTGCAGATAGCCATAATAAAATAATACCAATAGTTTGAGCATTATAATCTTGGAAGTTAATAATCTTGTTTCCCGTATCTCCTGACAAAAGAAGAGCAATTGAAACCATTTGTAAAACTGTTTTTAATTTAGCAAGGCTAGAAACTGGAAGTTTAATTTTTCCTTTTGCTAAAAATTCTCTAAGTCCTGAAATCAATATTTCTCTTGTAAGAATAATAATTGCAGCAATTACTTCATAATTCCTGATTGTACCATCCATTACCAAAAGAATTAGAGCTGTCGCAACGATGATTTTATCAGCTATTGGATCTAACAATTCTCCCAACTTTGACTCTTCTCCCATCATTCGTGCTAACATCCCATCAAGAAAATCAGTAAATGACGCTACTACAAATAATATTAAAGCGGTCAAATCACCATAAAATCCAGGCAGATAAAACGCTAAAACAAAAAAAGGAACAATAATTATTCGTCCAATTGTTAATATATTTGGAATTTTTTTTAACATAATTATTCGTGAAAGAAGTTATATATCTTTTTTGCCACTTTTTCCTCAACACCTTCTACTGACTTAATTTCATCTAAACTAGCAGACTCTACTGATCTTGCAGATCCAAAATGGTTCAATAATGCCCTTTTTCTTATCGATCCAATTCCATCAATTTGGTCAAGTAGAGATTTACTTATTCCTTTCTTTCGTTTAGCTCTATGGGCACTTATTGCAAATCGATGGGACTCATCTCTAATTCTCTGAAGAAAAAATAGAGTTGGATCATTTCTTAAAAACTTAAACTCTTTACCATTATGAAAAAAGGTTTCGTTACCACTGTTTCTTAATTTACCTTTTGCAATAGCTACAATAGGAATATCATGAAGACCAAGTTCATTTAAGCTTTCTCTTGCAACTGAATATTGACCTTTACCACCATCAACTAAAACTAAATCAGGAAAGGTTAAATAGTTATCCTTTTCTTGGACAGCTCTCTTAAATCTTCTGTTTAAAACCTCTCGCATCATACCATAATCGTCTTGTTCATTTTTTTTGTGTTTAATATTAAATTTTCTATATCTCTTCTTGATAAAACCCTCATCGCCATAAGCAATTAGAGCTCCAACACTATTGGTTCCCTGCATGTGACTATTATCATAAACCTCAATTAAATTGATGTTTGTTTCTAAATTGAATTTACTAGCAACAGCATCAAATAATTCTCTATTATTTTGACTTTCATAAAGCTTTCTATTTAAACTATCTTTTGCATTTTTAATTGCTTGATTAATTACTTTTAATTTTGAACCTTTTTTGGCAACAGAAATAGTAATTTGTTTACCTTCTTTACTTGAAAGGGTTTTTTCAATTAAAATTTTTTCTTTAATTTCCTCAGATAAAATTATTGAAGAGGGAACACTTTTATTTTCATAAAATTGTGAGACAAATGAATTAATAATTTCTTCAAGCTTTTCATCAGGGTCATGTTTTGGAAAGAAAGCTTGATTACCCCAGTTTTGTTTAGACCTATAAAAAAAAACTTGAATACAGGCCTTACCAGACTCTTTGTACCCAGCTATAACGTCTGCTTCAACTAAGTTTGCTTCATTTATTCTTTGAGATGACTGAATTATATTTAATGCTTTTATTCTATCTCTTAGAATTACTGCTTTTTCAAAATCAAGTTCCTCACTTGCTTTTTCCATTTGATTAGAAAGATTTTTTTGAATTCTTCTTGATTTTCCAGATACAAACTCAATTGCATCATCAACTGTTTGTTGATAATCATCCTTCGTAACATAACCAACACATGGACCTGAACAACGTTTGATCTGATATAATATACAAGGTCTTTCTCTGTTTTTAAATACCGTGTCATCACAAACTCTTAAGTGGAAAATTTTTTGAATCATTTTTATTGTCCAATTGGCGGATCCAGCTGATGCAAATGGACCAAAGTAAAAGCCCTCTTTAGTTTTTTTACCTCTATGTCTTTTTATTTGAGGCCATTGATCTTGATTGCCAATAAAAATGAAAGGAAACGATTTATCGTCTCTAAGAAGAATATTAAATTTCGGTTTAAATTTTTTAATTAAATTAGCCTCAAGCAGTAATGCTTCGCTTTCGTTAGAGGTGGTTGTTATCTCTAATTTTCTTGTCTGGGATAACATTCTTTCAGTTCTGATAATGTGATTTTTTTCAGATACATAACTTTTTAGTCTATTGGGTAAATTTTTTGCTTTTCCCACATAAAGAATTTCATCTTTAGAGTTCAGCATCCTATAGACACCAGGAAGTTTAGGAACTAATGGGAGTTCTTTTTTAATTACTTCTTTACCTAGATCAGAGCTTATCATGGCTTCTTTTTTTGGTAACTTGAATACCAACAGATGTGCAGTCCTTTAAAATTTCCAATTTTTCAATTTGAAGCATTATTTTTCCAATACGCTTGTCTTTAAATAGAACATCAAAAACATCCTCAGCTAGTGTTTCAAGAAAATTGTAATGTTTATTTTTTGTAAGCTTTTTTATGAGTTTTACTAATTTTCCATAATTTACAATTGATTTAATATCATCATCACTTGTTGGTTTCTTATCTTCATAATCAACTTCAAGATTAAACTTAACTTTTTGTGACTTTTCCTTTTCAAAATCATAGTATCCAAGCTTTAAATCAAGAATTAATTCTTTAATTAAAATTTTCTTCTCATAATTAAATAATGTTTTATTTTTATCTATTTTAACAATGTTTAAATTATTTTTTTTCATTCTTTGCCCATTATGTCAGGTGTTTGCCAGTTAAGATTTTGGCCACTGTCAATCGCCAAAACTTGACCTGTAATAGATATATTTTTGATAAAAAAGTCAACAGCATTACATATTTGTTCAACGTCAACTTGTCTTTTTAATGGTGTTGCTAAATATTGTTTCCTAAAATGTTTTTCAGATTGTCTTTGATTCTTGATTGTTGGTCCTGGCGCTATTCCGTTAACTCTTATATTCGGAGCCAAACTCATTGCGCTAGTTTTTGTAAGGGTATAAAGACCAGTTTTACTTATAGTGTATGAGAAAAAGTAAGGAGTAAGTTTAAAAACTCTCTGATCAATTATATTAATTATATTATTGTTTTTTCCTTTAATATTTTTAGCAAATTCTTTTGATAGTAGAGCAGGGGTTCTCAAATTTGTTGTTAAATGTTTATTCCAGCTATCTGTTGTAAAAGTTTCAATTTTGTCATTTTCAAACAATGAAGCATTGTTTATCAGACAATCAAAATATTTTAATTTTGATTTTGCATTTTTAACAATTTTATTTACATCATTTTCTTTACTTAAATCACCTTTCACAAGGTAAACTTTAGTTCCCACAACCTCTAATTCTTTTTTTAGTTTTTCAGCTTTCAATTTTGATTTATTGAAATGGATTAATATTTCCTTATTAAAGCCAGACAACTTTCTAGCAATTGCAGCTCCAATTCTAGTAGCTCCACCAGTAATAATTATTTTCCGTGCTTCCACTTTTTATCTCTTTTTTTTGTGACCTTAGTTCCTGGCATACCCATTGTCGATCTACCTTTTGGATAAAGCTTATTTTTTACATCATACTGTCTAATTTTTGGGTTGAGTGTAATTTCCAGCTCAGTGCTTTCTAATTTTCTGATTTCATCTCTTATTTTAGCAGCCTCCTCAAACTCAAGGTTTGCAGCAGACTCTTTCATTTTCTTATCTAAACCTTTTAAGTGTTTTTTTAAATTGCCACCAATATTTGAGCCATCACTGATTTTAACATAATCTTTTTCATAAACACTTTCTAGGATATCACTAATTTCTTTTTTTACAGACTTTGCATCAATCTTATGTTTTTTATTATAATCTAATTGAATTTGTCTTCTTCGGTCAGTTTCTGCAATTGCTTTTTTTATGCTTTTAGTTTCTTTATCAGCGTACAAAATTACTTTTCCATCAACATTTCTTGCAGCTCTTCCAATTGTTTGAATTAAGGAAGTTTCAGATCTAAGAAACCCTTCTTTATCAGCATCCAATATACCAACAAGTGCACACTCTGGAATATCTAAACCTTCTCTTAAAAGGTTAATTCCAACAAGAACATCAAAAACACCCATTCTAAGATCACGCATAATTTCAATTCTTTCCAAAGTATCTATGTCAGAGTGAAGGTACCTAACTTTAATCCCGTTTTCATGAAGGTACTCAGTTAAATCTTCCGCCATTTTTTTTGTTAAAGTCGTTACGAGTACTCGGTGATTATTTTCAATAACCTTTTTGCATTCATGCATTAAATCATCTACCTGATTTTTTGCAGGTCTAATTTCAACTGGTGGATCGATTAGACCTGTTGGTCTGATAACTTGATCTATGTACTTTCCTTTTGTTTGTTCCAATTCCCAGGGACCAGGAGTTGCAGATACAAATACAGTTTGAGTTCTCATTAAATCCCATTCTTCAAATTTTAATGGTCGATTATCCATGCAAGAGGGAAGTCTAAATCCATACTCAGCTAATGTACTTTTTCTTGATCTATCTCCTTTATACATTCCATTAAGTTGTGGAACAGTTACGTGGCATTCATCAACAAAAATAAGTGTATTATCGGGAAAATATTCAAAAAGAGTAGGAGGTGGTTCTCCTGGTTTTCTTCCTGATAAAAATCTAGAATAATTTTCAATACCTGCACATGAGCCTGTTGCTTCAATCATCTCAAGATCAAATTTAGTTCTTTCCTCCAATCTTTGAGCTTCTAGCAACTTATTATCTGCTCTATGTTTTTTTAAAGTGATTTCTAATTCCTTTTTAATATTAATGACCGCTTGTTCTATGGTTGGTTTTGGAGTGATGTAATGACTGTTTGCATATACTTTTACCAAACTAAGATCTCTTATTTGATCTCCAGTTAATGGATCAAACTCTTCAATTTGTTCAAGCTTATCTCCAAACAAACTTAATCTCCAAGCCCTATCCTCAAGGTGAGATGGAAAAATTTCCAAATATTCCCCTCTCGCTCTAAAAGTACCTCTATAAAAATTTTGATCGTTTCGTTTATATTGTAAAGCTACTAAAGATTTTATTAA
>CACLDI010000018.1 GCA_902605605.1 uncultured Pelagibacteraceae bacterium | reverse complement strand
TTCAATTATTTATGCCTGTATTTGTATCTCTTATTGCTCCTGGTTTTGTAGGAGATATTGAAAAAATGGAAATAGCAATAAAACTGACCCGTATCACTTTTCCATTCCTATTATTTATTTGTCTAGCATCTTTTTTTGCAGCAATATTAAACTCGCACAATAAATTTGCAGTAGCATCAGGGGCACCAATAATATTAAATATTGTATTAGTTTTAGTTTTATTATTCTCAAATTCCCTAGGTGATAGCTTGGTATATTATTTATCCTATGGTGTTTCTTTATCAGGATTATTACAATTGTTATTTTTGTATTTATTTGTGAGAAAACATTACACACTTAAAACTAAATTCAAAATTAAAATATCTAAAAAAGTTAAGGTTTTTTTTAAAAAATTATTACCAAGCATTTTTTCTTCAGGTGTTACTCAAATAAATATATTAGTTGGGACTATTATCGCTTCATTCCAGGCAAGTGCAGTTTCATACCTATATTATGCAGATAGAATATATCAAATTAATTTAGCAATAGCTGGTATTGCAATTGGAGTAGTAGTTCTCCCTCAATTATCAAAACACATCCAATCTAAAAAGAAAGATAAAATTTTGTTAATTCAAAACAAAGCGTTGGAGCTAAGTTTATTTCTGAGCTTACCAGCATCTATTGCATTAATTCTAGGTTCTGAACAAATAATTTCAGCACTTTTTGGTTATGGATCATTTGATAAAAACTCAGTTTTGAACTCAAGTCTTGCTTTATATTATTTTGCTTTGGGTTTACCTGCATTTGCTTTAATCAAAGTCTTTTCTAGTTTCTTTTTTGCTAATCATAATACCAAAACACCTTTTTATATCTCTTTAATTTCTGTAATTTTAAATATTCTTATAAGTGTTTATTATTTTAATGAAATTGGATTTATAATAATCCCTATTGCAACAACAATATCATCCTGGTTCAATGGTATATTGTTATTTATCTTTTTGAAAAACGGAAATTTTTTCTCATTTAATCAAATATTTATAATAAAGTTTTTTAAAATAGTTATTGCTTCAATTTTAATGGGTTTTATTTTTCAATTTTTATTAAACTTATTTCAACATCAACTTGCATTTGAGCAAACATATAAATCTCTTTATTTAATATTATCAGCATTATTGGGCCTAGCTTCTTATCTTATTATTTCATATTTCATCAAAGCTTTTAAAACAAGTGATATTCAACTAAAGTATTAAATTCATGGGCAAAAAAATATTTTCTGGTGTGCAACCTACGGGCAATCTTCATCTAGGTAATTATTTAGGAGCAATAAAAAATTTTGTTGAACTAAATAATGACAATGCAAATGAATGTATTTTTTGTGTGGTGGATTTACATGCTATAACAGTTAAACAAGATCCAAAGGAATTAAAAAAAAATATTAGAGAAACTGTTGCAACATTTATTGCAAGTGGAATAGACGCAAAAAAAAGTATAATTTTTAATCAATCAGGTGTTGCAGCCCACTCCGAAGGTGCTTGGATTTTAAGTTGTGTGGCTCGTATGGGATGGTTAAATAGAATGACGCAATTTAAAGAAAAAGCAGGAAAGGATAAGGAAAAAGCCAGCATTGGATTATATTCTTATCCTGTTCTTATGGCAGCTGATATCTTGTTATATGATGCCACCCATGTTCCTGTAGGAGAGGATCAAAAGCAACATCTTGAGTTGTGCAGAGATATAGCTCAAAAATTTAATAATGATTTTGGTGTAGAGAATTTTTTAAAAGTTCCTGAGCCTTTAATTCAAAAAGAATTTTCTAGGATTATGAGTTTAAAAGATGGATCAAAAAAAATGAGTAAATCTGAGTTATCAGATTTAAGCAGAATAAACTTAACAGATGATAAAGATCAAATAATCAATAAAATCAAAAAAGCTAAAACAGATACTTTACCAATGCCAAAAGATATTAAAGAGCTTGAGGGGAGGCAGGAGGCACAAAATCTATTAGGAATTTTTGCTAGCTTGAGTAATTCAACTTTGGAAACTTCTATAGAAAAATTTGCTGGCAAGAATTTCTCAGAGTTTAAACAAGAGCTATCTGAATTATTGGTCAATAAAATTATGCCAATATCTGATGAGATAAAAAAATTACTTCAAGACCAATCATATCTTGATTCTATCCTTCTAGATGGAGTTGAAAAGGCTAACAAAATTGCGTCAAAAAAGATCAAAAATATAAAAGAAACTGTAGGTTTTTAAGAAATAATTAATATCAAGTTTTAATTTCCAAAATATAAACTATATATAATTTATGTTTGTACAGACTGAAGTAACGCCAAATCCAAATTCATTGAAATTTCTTCCTGGTAAGAATGTTTCAAACAGTGGTCCTTATGAAATAACTAATAAAGATCAAATTAATAATGAATTAGTTAAAAATATTCTATCTGTTGATGGAGTTGAAGGTGTTTTCTTAGGAAAAGACTTTATATCAGTCAACAAAAGTGGCCAAATTAAATGGGATGAAATAAAACATATTGTGACTTCTTTTATTAATGACTTTTATTCTGGTGGAAAAGAATTCGTTATTGATGAAAATATAAATGAGGAAAAGTCTGACCTAGATGAAATCGAACAAAAAATAGTAAAAATCTTAGATCAAAAAATAAGACCAGCCGTTGCTAGAGATGGAGGTGACATTAAATTTAAAGAATACAAAGATGGTGTTGTAAAAGTACAATTACAAGGAAGCTGCTCAGGTTGTCCCAGTTCCACAATGACTTTAAAACAGGGAGTTCAAAATCTGTTGTGTCATTATCTGCCTGAAGTTAAAGAGGTAATTGCTATTTAAATTATGAATACAAATATAAAAATAAGCCACAAAAGAGTAAACAAAAAAATATTAAACACTTTTACAAGATTTTCTTTGAGTGCTCTAGTTGTTACATCGTTTTTTTACACTGCACCAATTTTTATAAATTTTGCAGATAAAAATTTTAATAATAAAGAATTCACAAATAACTCTAAAAATATTTTAAATAAAACCTTGAACAAGGGTAAAACATTTGAAGAGGACGATAATTGGGTGCAAAGTGATGAAATAGATCTTCTCTATGATATTTTAGAAGAAAATAACTCAGAAATAAATCTTGTAAGATATACAACCTCAGAGATCAACGCTCTATTCAAGGATGTAAAATATGACTTAGAAGAAGTAAGAGATACAAAGTTAGTTAAACCTGTTGATATTGGTTTACTTCCTAATGAAATTAAGAAAATAGCCAATACAAAAAAAAGAAAAGAAATGTTTATTAAAATTGTTTTACCTTTAATTGTTAAAGAAAATAATAGAATCAGAATAGATAGAAAAAGACTTTTTACGATTTTAGGTAAAAATAGTAATACAGATATTGAAAAGAAGTGGTTAGAAAAAAAATATAAACAATATGGTGTAAGACAAAATGATCTTTCAACTTTAAAAATTAGAATGGATGAAATTCCAGTTTCATTAGCAATAGCACAAGCTGCAAAAGAAACAGGATGGGGAACTTCAAGATTTGCATTAAAAGGCAATGCTTTATTTGGACAGTGGACATGGTCTGGTGAAGGATTGAAGCCTAAAAATGCCGAAAAAGGTGAAGAGCATAAAGTGATGAAATTTCACAGTTTACAGCTTTCAGTTAGAGCTTATTTAAGAAATCTTAATACTCACTCATCTTATAAGAATTTAAGAAAGGCAAGAACAAAGCTGAGAAATAGAAATAAACCATTAGATAGTTTAATTTTATCGAGTCATCTAGATAAGTATGCTGAAACAGGAACTGAATATATAGAGGTACTTCAGAAAATAATAAAACAGAATAATTTAAAAGATTTTGATGAAGCACGATTGCTACCATCTAGTAAGGATTTAGAAAGTTTAATTTAATTTACTTTAATTGGAAATTGAACTCCAAACCATCTCCACTTACCGTTATCATTAAGAGAACAATTTACCCTTCCTCTTCTAGGCTCAAATGGTGCTCTAAATTCAATTGATAGCACAGTACCTGAAAGGATAGTATTTGATTTTCGCCAGTTGTTTGCCTCATTTGAATAACAATTAATATTATTTAAATTTTTTTGCTCTTCAAAAAACTCAACCATGAACTTGGGAGGATTTGAGGATTTTGTTAATTGTTTTTCTAGAGGTAATAATTTTTTATATTCCAATGGAAAATAATTTACGATTGAACTAAATCTTTTTAATTCACCATATTTTTCATTAATTGGAAATCTAGGTAATTCAAATTTATCCTTATTCACATCAATAACCCCAGAGTGTTGACCAAAAGCAAATTCAAAATTTTTAGAAATATAATCTCTCATCAATTTTGAATATTCACCAAATGGATAAGAAAATAAATTTGGAACATAGCCTAATTCTCTTAAAAAAATCTTATTTGCCTTTTCAATATCTAATATAAATTTATCATTAGTTTCATCAATGAGATATTCATGACTATGTGAGTGGTGTCCAATTAAAGCAAAATGCTCTTTTTCTATTTCTCTAATTTGATCCCAGGTCATATATCCATTTTTACCCACTGGCTCAGTTGAAACAAATAAGATAAAAGGAATTTTATTTTTTTTAAGGTATGGCCAAGCTTCAGAATAAAAGGACTCAAATCCATCATCAATAGTAATGAGTATCTCTTTTTTTAACTTTATGTTGCTAAATTGCTCTTTAAATTTATTAGGATTATGAAAGTTAAAGTTTGATTTTTTAATTATCTGAATATGTTCTTTGAAAATATCCATTTGAATATTCGTTGATGGATATTCAGATTCATTAAAGCGATGATACATAATTGACAGAATTCCTTCATCTTTAGAATAGTATTTGATATTATTTTCATCTGCTTTAGAACCAATAATAGAAATCAGAATAATTATGAATAAGCTGGTAATAGACGTTACAAATGAAAAAATATTTTTAATGATCATAACTAAAGATGATATTTATAATATTACTAAAGAGAATACTAAAATTAATTACGAGAAATTAACTTTAATTCTCAAAGATTTTTTAAATTCAAATAGTCTGAAATTAGAAGATATTAAAAAAATTTATGTTAACAGAGGGCCAGGAAGCTTTGCAGGCATAAGAAACTCATTATCAATAGTAAAAGCAATTAATGTTGCAAGGAAAATTGATTATTATTGCTATAGTCTTAAAGATTTCAATGACCAAAAAGATATAAAATATGAGGATATACCTAATTTATGTGACAAATATAAAATTAAAAAAAATTTGATTAAACCTATTTATTTAAGTTAGAATTGGACTATGTCAGAAACAATTGAGCAAAAATGTTTATCTAAAGGAGTTAAATTAACCGATCAAAGAAGAATAATTGCTCAAGTGATGTCTGAGTCTTCAGATCATCCAGATGTTGATGAATTATATAATCGAGTTTCTAAAATAGACTCAAAAATTAGCATCGCCACTGTTTATAGAACAGTGAAATTATTTGAGGAGTCTGGAATTTTAACAAAGCACGAGTTTAAAGGTGGAAAAGCCAGATATGAAGAGTTAAACGAAGGACATCACGATCATTTAATCGATGTAAAATCTGGAGAGATTATAGAGTTTGTGGATGAGGAAATTGAGAAACTTCAAAAAAAAGTTGCAGAAAAATATGGATATACCTTAGTAGACCATAAATTAGAACTTTATGGGATAAAGAAGAAATCCTAGTAAAATGTCACAAAAAATATTTATCAAAACATTTGGGTGTCAAATGAATGAGTACGATTCTAATAGAATACTTGACTCAGTTAAAAAAATTGGTTTCGAAAAAACAGATAATTATGCGGATGCAAATTGTTATCTTCTTAACACTTGTCACATAAGAGATAAAGCTAAAGAAAAAGTTTACCATGAAATAGGTAGAGTTAAAAAAATTTTCCGATCAAAACAAAAACCATTAGTAATTATAGTGGGATGTGTTGCACAAGCTGAAAATCAAGAAATGTTAAAACGTGAGCCTTATATTGATTTAGTAATTGGCCCTCAGTCTTATCACAAAATTAATGATACCATATTGAGTTACATTCAAAAAAAGAAAAAAATGGAAGAAACAGAATTCGATGCTATTTCTAAATTTAAATATTTTAGTAAAATAAAAAATGAGGCTGGAAAAGTATCTTCATTCTTAACTATTCAAGAAGGCTGCGATAAATTTTGTCATTTCTGTGTAGTGCCTTACACAAGAGGACCTGAGTATTCAAGACCTTTTCAACAAATTATAGATGAGGCCAAATACTTATCTGAAAAAGGGACTAAAGAGATAGTGCTCCTTGGTCAAAATGTTAATGCATATAATGACGGTAAAAATAGATTGTCCAACTTGATTATGGAAATAGAAAAAATAGAAGATATTAAAAGAATTAGATATACCACCTCTCATCCAAAAGATATGACTGAAGATTTAATAGATGTTTATAAAAATTCTCAAAAATTAATGCCACTTGTTCATCTTCCAGTACAAAGTGGATCTGATAAAATTTTAGAGCTTATGAATAGAAAGCACACTATTAAAGACTATCTAAACATTTTTGAAAAATTAAAAAACATTAATAGTAAAATAGAATTTTCAAGTGATTTCATCATTGGTTATCCAGGAGAAAAAGAGGAAGATTTTGAAAATACTTTAAGTTTAATTGAAACAGTTAATTTTATTAATTCATATTCTTTTATTTTTAGTGCCAGACCAGGAACAGTTGCTTTTGATTTAGAACTTACTGACAAAAAAACTTCAATACAAAGATTAGAAACGATCCAGAATAAATTGTATGAAAATCAAATGAATAGAAATAAACTATTTAAAAACAAAATAATCAACGTTTTGGTTGAAAATTTAACTGATGACAAAACCAAAACTTTTGGTAGATCTGAGTATATGACATCAGTAGTATTCAATGGTAATAAAAAGCATATTGGAAAAATTGTTCCAGTAAAAATTAATAAATTTAATAGAACCACATTATTTGGTGAAATTATTGAGGATTTGGATAAAAAGGTAGCATAATAATTGAGCAGCATAACAAATAAAAATATAGATCCATCTTTGAAGTTTGTTTACTCAGACAACAATTCTTTAAGTGTTATATTTCATGATAATGATTTGTTGATGGGTGTTGTGGGTGAATTTAATAAAAATTTACGAGAGTTAGAGAAAGTAACAAACTGTAGTTTGTACTCCAGAGGAAACTCCATACTAATTAAATCAAATCCAGAAAAGAATGAATTATTAAAAAATGCTATTCAGTTTTTAGCTAATCAGTTCATTAATAATGGAAGCATCGAGAGCAAAGATATAGTTTCTTCAGTAGATAAATTTATGATTAATGAAAAAGTTAAAAATAACAATGTAACTGATATAATTAAAACTCCAAAAAAATCTATAATTCCAAGATCTGAAAAACAAAAGGATTATGTAAGAGCATTAAGACAAAGTGATATTGTAATTTCAGCTGGTCCTGCTGGGACAGGAAAAACATTTTTAGCAGTTGCTGTAGGATTGACAATGTTATTAGAAAAAAAAATTGAGAGAATTATTTTATCAAGACCAGCTGTTGAAGCAGGCGAGCGTTTAGGATTTTTACCTGGAGATATGAAAGAGAAAGTAGATCCATATTTAAGGCCCTTATACGACTCACTTTATGATCTTTTTGATTTTGAAAAAATTCAAAGGATGATTGAAATAGGCGATATAGAAATTGCTCCATTGGCTTTTATGAGAGGACGAACACTTAAAAATTCATTTGCGATTTTGGATGAAGCTCAGAATGCTACTGATACACAAATCAAAATGTTTTTAACACGTATTGGAGAAAATTCTAAAATTGTAGTTAATGGTGATCCTACTCAAATAGATTTGCCGAACAAAGGTATGTCAGGATTAGTGCGTTCAAAACAATTATTAGGCCACTTAAATGAGATATCGGTTGTTGATTTTGATCACTCTGATGTTGTAAGGCATCCATTGGTTTCTAAAATTGTAAAAGCTTACTCAAAGAATGATTAATATAAATGTCTTCTCAGAAGAGAAGGCTTGGTCAAAAAGGCTTAGAAATAAAGATCTTTTTTTTCAAAAAATCTGTAACGCTTTCCCAAAAAAATATAAATTTTTAAATAAAAAAGTAAGTTTTACTTTACTGCTCTCTAATAATAAGAATATTCAAAAGTTAAATAAACTTTTTAGAAAAAAAAATAAGCCCACAGATATCTTGTCATTTCCATTAACTAAAAAATTTAGAGTTTCTAAACAAACTTATTTAGGAGATATAATAATTAGTTATAACTTTATAAACAAACCTAAATCATTAAATACGAAACTTTTTAAGGAGAAAGTGATCAAAATATTTATTCATGGCTTCCTTCATCTATTAGGTTTTGATCATAAAAAAAATAAAGACTATATAAAAATGTTAAAAGAAGAGGGGCAAATATACAAGTCCGTAATTTCTAAAACAAAATAAATTGACTAAAAAATCATATCTTGAATTTATATTTTTAATATTTTTAGGGGCCGCAACATCCCTAAGCCTACCACCTTTTAACTATGTAATTATTAACTTTATTACCTTGAGTTTATTATTTGCTTTTTTAATAAAGAGGTCAAAAGAAATCAAAAACAAAAAAATATTTTTCTTTTATGGATGGCTTTTTGGTTTTGGTTATTTCATTACAAATCTTTATTGGATATCAATTTCTTTAACTTTCGATGAGAGTTTTAAGTTTTTGATCCCAGTAACATTAATTTTTATTCCAGCTTTTTTAGCCTTATTTTATGGATTTATTTCTTTTTTATTTTTTATTTTTAAAACTAAAAAAGTAATTTCATCTTTCTTTCTGTTTTCTCTAATTTTTGGATTAACAGAGTATGTTAGAGGTTCTATCTTGACAGGATTTCCATGGAATTTAATTGCCTATAGTTTTTCAAGTCATTTAGAAATTTTAAATATCACCTCTATTATAGGTACCTATGGATTCAATTTATTTTGCATTTCACTATTTATAAGTCCAGCAGTATTTATTTTAAGAGATACAAGAGCTGACATATGGGTCTGCATATTTTTTCTTCTAATCACAATTATTTTTTATCTTTATGGATCACAGTCCAAAAAGATTTTTACCCAAGCTGAAATAAATTCTATTGATCATAAGGTTAGAGTTATTGGTTCCAACATTAAATTAGATAGATTTTATTCTAATATTAATCCAATAACAGCTATTGAGGATTTAATTGAACTCAGTGAACCTGATAAAAATGAAAAAATTATTTTTGTGTGGCCAGAGGGAATACTGCCAGGCATATCTCAAGAAAAAATAGTTGATTACAAATGGTTATTTGAAAATCATTTTAATGAAAATCATTTATTAGTTCTTGGTATAAATAGTAAATCTGTTCAAAGAGACACCGTTAAATATTTTAATTCTCTCTCTGTATATGATCACAGTTTAAATTTATTAAGTTCATACGATAAAAATAACCTTGTGCCGTTTGGAGAATTTTTACCACTTGAAAACATACTTAAAAATATTGGCTTAAAAACTTTAACTAATAATTATCAGTCTTATTCAAAAGGAAACGAGAGAAATATAATTAAAATTAACAAAAGCGATACCTCCTTAAAATTTTTACCCCTAATTTGTTATGAAATAATTTACTCTGGAAGAATTTTTAATAATTTAGATTTTGATTTTATAATAAATATTTCAGAGGACGGGTGGTTTGGTCAATCTATTGGACCCAAACAACATTTTATTCACAGTATATATAGAGCTATCGAGAGTGGTAAATACGTTTTGCGTTCTTCAAATAATGGAATATCAGCTATAATAAATCCAATTGGTGAAATCGAACAAAAAGTTAGTTTTAACAAAACAGGCTATATAGACTTTAGTCAATTTAAAAAAATTCAACCAACAGTATTTTCTAAATATGGAAATAAAATTTTTGGTTTAATAATTTTATTGTATATTTTTTTAATTTTTTCATTTAATAGAATTAACAATGAGTAATTTAAAAAATTTTCTTTTCACTAGTGAGTCAGTTTCAGAAGGACATCCGGATAAAGTTTCAGATAGAATTTCTGATATGGTAGTTGATAGTTATCTTTCAGGAGATCCATTTTCAAGAGTAGCTTGTGAAACACTTACAACAACAAATAAAGTCGTTTTAGCTGGTGAAGTAAGAGGTCCAGAAATTAAAAAAAATGATTTAATTGAAAAAGTAAGACATTGCATAAAAGACATTGGTTATGATCAAGATGGTTTTACTTGGAAAGAAGCTACAAAAATAGAAAGCCATCTTCATTCGCAATCTGCGGATATAGCAATGGGTGTAGATTCTTCAGGCAATAAAGACGAAGGAGCTGGAGATCAAGGTATAATGTTTGGTTATGCATGCAATGAAACAGAAGAGTTAATGCCAGCACCTATTCACTATTCACACAAAATTCTGAGACTAATGGCTAATGATAGAAAGTCTGGCAAACTTAAAAACATCGAACCAGATTCTAAAAGCCAAGTTACTTTTGAGTATGTTAATGGAAAACCAACAAAAGTTAAATCTGTAGTTATTTCATCGCAACATTCTGCTGATGTAAATCAAACTCAAGTTAGAGAATTATTAAGACCTTATTTGATAAATTCAATTCCAAAAATTTTTTTAGATGGATTCAATGAAGACGAGTTTTATGTTAATCCAACAGGAAATTTTGTAATTGGAGGCCCTGATGGTGATTGTGGGTTAACAGGAAGAAAAATTATAGTTGATACCTATGGAGGAGCCGCACCTCATGGTGGTGGGGCATTTTCAGGAAAGGATCCAACTAAAGTTGATAGATCAGCAGCTTATGCGGCAAGATATATTGCAAAAAATGTAGTTGCCTCAAAAATCTCTGACAAATGTTTAATTCAATTGGCCTATGCAATAGGTGTATCAAAACCGCTATCAATATATATTGATTTATTCGATAACGATGTTGAAAAAAATAAATTCGTTGTAGAAAAAATTAATGACAATTTTGACTTAAGCCCAAGAGGAATTAGAGAAATGTTAAATCTGAATAAACCCATATATGAAAAAACAGCTGCTTATGGTCATTTTGGAAGAAGCCCAGAAGAAAATGGCTCTTTTTCTTGGGAAAAAACAGATAAAATAAAAGCTTTTTTAAAATAGTTTCTGTTGAATTAAAAAAAAACTTTACTATATTGCCCTTACATTATTGAAATAACAAAATGGGCATTAGCCCATTTTTTTTTGGAATAAATTAAAATATGTTAAATAAAAGAGCAGATAAATTAGAATTATTAAGAATTGCAGAAGCTGTAGCCTTAGAAAAATCAATTGATAAAGAGCTAATTATTAGTTCAATGGAAACAGGCATTGCAAAAGCAGCTAAATCTAAATTTGGTCAAGAAAATGAAATTAAAGTTTCAATCAACAGAGATAGTGGAGATATTGAACTTTTTAGAAAATTGATAATTGCTGAAAATCCAGAAAATACAAATACAGAAATTAAATTAGAGGACGCAATTAATTTAAATCAAACTTATAAAGATAAGACTATTGGTGACGAGGTTTTTCAGCCTTTACCATCTTTTGATTTTGGAAGAATAGCTGCGCAGACTGCAAAACAAGTTATCAGCTTCAATGTTAGAGAGGCTGAAAGAGAAAGACAATTTAACGATTTTATAGATAAAAAAGATTCAATTTTAAGTGGAATTGTAAAACGATTAGAATTTGGAAATGTAATTGCTGATTTAGGAAGAACCGAAGCAATTATTCAAAAAAATGAATTAATTCCAAGAGAGAATATCAAGGCTGGAGATCGTATTAAAGCTTACTGTTATGACGTAAGAAGAGAACCAAGAGGTCAACAAATATTTTTATCAAGAGCCCATCCTAAGTTTATGGAAAAACTTTTTGTACAAGAAGTGCCAGAAATTTATGATGGATTAATAGAAATCAAATCTTCTTCAAGAGATCCAGGAAGTAGAGCAAAAATATGTGTTAAAGCTGTTGATACTTCGTTAGATCCAGTAGGAGCTTGTGTGGGTATGAGAGGATCAAGAGTTCAGGCAGTTGTGAATGAATTACAAGGTGAAAAAATTGATATTGTTAATTGGTCGGAGGATCCAGCTATTTTAGTATCAAACGCCCTATCCCCAGCTGAAGTTCAAAGAGTAAATGTTGATGCAGAAAGAAAAAAACTTGATGTAATACTTACAGAAGAAAATTTAAGTAAAGCTATTGGTAGAAGAGGTCAAAACGTAAGACTTGCAACAAAGTTATTAAATTATGAAATTAATATAATGACAGATGCTGAGGACTCAGAGAGAAGACAGTTAGAATTTAAAGAAAAAACAGAAAACTTTGTAAAAAATTTAGAATTAGACGAGACCCTTGGTCAGTTATTGGTAGCAGAAGGTTTTTCAACAATTGATGATATTAAAGATAGTTCAGCAGAAAATTTAATGAAGATAGAGGGTATCGAAGAGGAAACTGCAAAAGCACTTATAGAAAGAGCTCAAGAATTTCATCAAAAGGATCAGGAAGATATATCGACAAGAATTAAAGAATTGGGACTTGAAGACACTTTAATTAATTTAAAAAGTCTTACACCAGGAATGTTGGTTACCTTGGGGGAACAGAAAATTTTAACATTAGAAGATTTCGCAGATCTAGCATCTGACGAATTAACTGGTGGTTTTGATGTAGTAAAAGGTGAGAGAGTAAAAATTCAGGGATACCTGGAAGATTTTGCTTTATCAAAAGAAGAGGCAGATGAATTAATTATGTCTGCTAGAAATATTGTTTATAAAGATTGAGTGATGAGCTATGGAAAAAAAAACAAAATTAACAATATCTGGCTCAGCCAAAAAAACGATCAAAAATATCGAGATTGCTAAAACTCAAAGTAAAAACGCAGTTGTAATAGAAAAGCAAACTGGAAAATTTCCAAATAGAGGAGGATCTTTTAGACCTAACCTGGGCAAACCAAAACCAACCTCATCTTTTAGTAGAGGTACTGGAATTAAACCATCTTTCGTACCAAAATCACCTTCGATAACAAATGATTTTGAAAAACGTAAGCTTGCAGAGCAAAGAGCCACAAAGAGACTTAAAGGTGATGGTGATGGAAGAGATAAAAAAACTTTAAAGTCCGGAGCAAAGAAAAGAGAATTAAAATTAACAGTTTCAAGGGCTCTTAGTGATGAAATAGAGGCAAGAGAAAGAAGTTTAGCTTCAGTTAAAAGAGCAAGGCAAAAAGAAAATAAAAATCTATCTAAAGATCAAAATCAAGAAAATCTCAAACCAGTTAAAAGAGACATCAATATTCCAGAAGCAATCACTGTTAGAGAGCTAGCTAATAGAATGGCTGAGCAATCTAGCAATGTAATTAAATATTTATTTGGTATGGGGGTAACAGTTACAATCAACCAAAGCCTTGCAGCAGATACAGCTGAGTTTTTAGTTAAAGAGTTTGGGCATAATCCTATTAGAGAGGAAAAGGCAGAGGAAATAATTCAGAAAATAAAAGCAACAAGAGTTGAAAATTTAAAAAATAGACCACCAATTGTTACAGTGATGGGACATGTTGATCATGGTAAAACATCAGTTCTTGATGTTTTGAGAAGTGCAAATGTTGTATCAGGAGAATTTGGTGGAATAACTCAACACATAGGGGCCTATCAAATTGAAAACCAAGATAACAAACTAACTTTTATTGATACACCAGGTCACGCAGCTTTTACAGAAATGAGAGCAAGAGGATCAAAATTAACTGACGTAGTTGTGTTAGTAGTTGCTGCAGATGATGGTGTGAAGCCACAAACAATTGAGTCAATCAAACATGCAAAAGCAGCAAATGTTCCAATTGTTGTTGCAATTAATAAATGTGATCTTCCAGATGCAGACCCACAAAAAATTAAAAATCAATTATTAGAACACGAGTTGGTTGCTGAAGATTTATCGGGTGATACTTTAATGGTAGAGATTTCAGCAAAGACAAAATTAAATTTAGATAAACTTGTTGAGTCTATAATTCTTCAAGCTGAAATTTTAGATTTGAAAACTGATTATGAGTCTAAAGCTACAGGTATAGTATTAGAGTCTAAAATTGATGTAGGTCGAGGACCAGTTGCAACAATTATTGTAACCACAGGAACTCTTAAAAAAGGAGATTTTTTTGTAAGTGGATTGAAGTGGGGGAAAGTTAGAGCAATAATCAATGATAAAGGGAAAAATATTGACGAAGCCTCACCATCTACTCCAGTTGAAATTTTAGGTATTAATGGTGCAGCAAAAGCAGGAGATGACTTCATTGTTCTTGAGAGTGAAAAAGATGCTAAAACATTAAGTGAAAACAGAGCAGAAGAGACAAAGGATGGAAAAAATCCTTTAACATTTGCTACACAAGAATCAGCATTTTCAGACAAATCTTCAGAGGAATTAAATCTAATTATTAAATCCGATGTACATGGATCTTCTGAAGCAATTAAAAATGCGATTAGTCAAATTAAACATGATGAAGTTAAACCTAAAATTATTTTGGCAGATATTGGAATGGTCACTGAAACTGACGTTACTTTAGCAAAAGCATCGAATGCTGTGTTAATTGCTTTTAATGTTAAGCCAAGTAAAGAAGCAAAAAAACTTGCTGAAAATGAAAAAATAAAAATTTCTTCATATAATATAATCTATGAAGTACTAGATTATATTAAACAAAAAATGTCGGGACTATTAACACCAGATGTTCAAGAAACTATAACTGGATCAGCACAAATTTTAGAAATTTTTAAAGTCTCTGGAGCGGGTAAAGTTGCAGGTTCAAAAATTACTGAAGGAGAAATTACTAGTACCTCAGATGTTAGAATAATTAGAGATGGAGCGATTATTTATACTGGAAAAGTTGGAACTATTTTTAGAGAAAAAAACCAAGTAAAACAGGTTAGTGATGGACAAGAATGCGGAATAACAGTTAAAGACTATATGGATTTCCAAAAAAATGACACAATAGAAGCTTTTAGTGTTACATCTACAGAGAGGTCAATTTAATGGCAGATAGAATAGGAAAACCAATTTCACAAAGACAACTTAGAGTTGGAGAAATGATCAAACAGTCTTTAAGCATGATTTTTATAAGAAATGAGGCTAAGGTCCCCAATTTAGAAACAAACACAATAACGGTTACTGAGGTTAGAATGAGTCCAGATTTAAAAATCGCTAAAGCATATGTACTTCCATTAGGGGGAAAAGATGCTGAGGAGACAATAAATACATTAAAAGAGTACTCATTTCTAATAAGAAAAATTTTATCACAGAAAGTGGTTATGAAATTTTTACCAAAATTACTTTTTAGAAAAGACGAATCTTTTGAGTATGCGGAAAAAATAGAAAACTTAATAAAACAAACAAATAAATAGGAAAAACGAGGCATGAACAAAAAGGCACAAGAATTAGCAATGCATGATAAAGACACTGGATCCTCTGAGATACAGATTGCTTTGTTAACAGAGAAAATTGAAACTCTCTCAAAACACATTAAACAATTCAAAAAAGACAAACATTCGTCTGTTGGATTATTGAGAGCAGTCAATAGAAGAAAGAAATTGTTAGAATACTTAAAGAAAACAAAAATGGATTCTTACAAGAATGTACTGTCGAAATTGAATTTAAGAAAATAGAAGTCAAGATAGATAGAACGGAATGGAACGAAACGAACGAAACGAAATGGAAATGAAATGTTTAAAGTACACAAGAAGGAAATAGAAGTAGCAGGAAAGAAAATAAGTTTAGAAACAGGTAAAGTAGCAAGACAAGCAGACGGAGCAATCATCGCAACCTGTGGTGAAACAGTAATTCTAGCAACAGTCGTAGGAGCAAAGAAAGTAAATCCAGATATGGATTATTTTCCTTTATCAGTTAACTATCAAGAAAAATATTATGCAGGTGGAAAAATCCCAGGTGGATATTTTAAAAGAGAAGCAAGACCAACTGAAAGTGAAACATTAATCTCAAGATTAATTGATAGACCTATCAGACCTTTGTTCCCTGATGAATTTAAAAATGAAGTACAGTTATTACCAACAGTAATTTCATATGACAAAGAAAACCAACCAGATATTCTAGCAATCACTGCCTCATCAGCGGCATTAGCTATTTCAGGAATGCCTTTTATGGGTCCTGTAGGAGCTTCAAGGGTGGGTTATGTTGATGGCAAGTATATTCTTAATCCTTCAAAAGAGGAGTTAGAAAACTCAAGTTTAGATTTAGTTGTTGCAGGTACTAAAGATGCAGTGCTTATGGTTGAGTCTGAAACATCAGGTTTATCTGAAGAAGTAATGCTTGCAGCAGTTAAATTTGGTCATGAAGGATTTGTCCCAGTAATTGAAATGATTGAGGAACTTGCAAAAGAATGTAGAAAACCTGAATGGACAGTTGAGAAAAAAGATTTATCTGAAATTAAACAAAAACTTGAAGAAACTTTTACAGAAGATCTTAAAAAAGCTTTTGCAACTAGAGATAAGCAAGATAGATCAAATCAAATTTCAGAAATTACTGATAAAGCTAAAAAGCTTTTTGAAGAAAATGAAAATTATTCTGATCTTGATGTTAACTCACAGCTTAAAAATTTAGAGAAGAAAATTGTTAGAACCGATATTCTTAAAAATAAAAACAGAATCGATGGTAGAGGATTATCTGATGTAAGACCTATCTCATGTGAAGTCGGTGTATTACCAAGAACACATGGTTCTGCTTTGTTTACTAGAGGGGAAACACAAGCAATTGTTGTAACTACTTTAGGTACATCTGATGATGAACAAAGAATTGAAAGTTTAGATGGTCTTCAAAGAGAACGATTTATGCTTCACTATAATTTCCCTCCTTTTTCAGTTGGTGAAACTGGAAGAATTGGAACTGGTAGACGTGAAATTGGTCATGGTAAACTAGCTTGGAGAGCAATTAACTCTTCATTACCCTCAAAAGAGGCATTTCCATATACTTTTAGAATAGTATCAGAGATTACGGAGTCTAATGGTTCTTCTTCTATGGCTACTGTTTGTGGAGCATCTTTAGCATTAATGGATGCTGGCGTTCCGATTAAAGAACCAGTTGCAGGTATTGCAATGGGTTTAATTAAAGAAGGTGATGATTTTAGTGTCTTATCAGATATTTTAGGTGACGAAGATCACCTAGGAGATATGGACTTTAAAGTTGCTGGAACTAAAGATGGAATAACTTCACTACAAATGGATATCAAAATTACTGGTATCACTTTTGAAATCATGGAGCAGGCTTTAAAGCAGGCTAAAGATGGAAGAATTCATATCTTAGGTGAAATGAATAAAGCTTTAGGCGAATCTAGATCAGATGTTGGAAAGCACACTCCAAAAATGGAACAAGTAACTGTTGATAAAAAAGACATTGCTGCTGTTATTGGAAAAGGTGGAGCAACTATTAGAGAGATCGTTGAAAAATCAGGTGCAAAAGTAGATGTAAATGATGAAGGAGTTGTAACAGTTGCTGCTCCAGACGAAGAGTCAAGAAACATTGCTATGCAAATGATAAAAGACATTACTGCGAAAGCTGAAATGAATAAAATTTATTCAGGTAAAGTCATGAAGATTATGGAGTTTGGTGCATTTGTTAATTTCCTAGGAAAACAAGATGGACTTGTTCATATTTCTGAACTAGCAGATAAAAGAGTAGCTAAAGTTACTGATGTTGTTAAAGAAGGTGATGAAGTAAAAGTTAAAGTAATTGGTTTCGATAGAGGTAAAGTTAAGCTTTCTATGAAACAAGCTGCTGAGTAATGAAAATTAGGGGGTGGCAGGTTCAAATCTTGCCGCTTCATTAAGTTATATTCTTAGGATCTGGCATCCCAACTTTATTGTATCCAGCATCTACATAGTGAATTTCACCCGTAACACCGTTTGCAAGTTCACTTAATAGATATAATGCTGAATTTCCAACATCATGAATATCAACGTTTCTTTTGAGTAAAGAATGGTCTTCATTCCATTTATAAAGGAATTTTGCATCTCCGATTGCAGATGCTGCCAGTGTTTTAATAGGTCCAGCACTTATGGCGTTTACCCTCATTCCTTTAGCGCCTAAATCTCTTGCTAAATACTTAACACTAGACTCTAACGCTGCCTTGCACACACCCATTACATTATAATTTGGAATAGCTTTATTTGCTTCAT
>CACLDI010000017.1 GCA_902605605.1 uncultured Pelagibacteraceae bacterium | reverse complement strand
TATAATCTTCACCTTGACAAAGAGGTAACTCACTCTCAGCAGTTGCCATATTGCACCACAAAAAAATCATAACAACTATTTTCAAAAAATTTTTCATAAACTATTAAATTGTATTGGTTGTACACATGATATGCACTAATAAACACAAGATGTACACTTGGTTAACATTTTCAATGATTTTACTGAGATATTTTGAGTGGTTTAGAAACGTCGACGTCGAATATTTTGGTGAGCCCTGATGGACTCGAACCATCGACCCATTCCTTAAAAGGGAATTGCTCTACCAACTGAGCTAAGGGCCCCCAATTTATTCAAACTGAATGATTGTTATATACAGATTTATTTTATTTTTTCAAATGTCAATTTAGGCAAATATTAAACTCTACTACAACTTATCAACGTATTTATCGTGAAATTTATCGAATGTACCTGCTTCTATATTTGATCTTATAGAAGACATTAATTCTTGATAAAAATTGATATTATGCAGCGTCAATAGCATTGATGCTAGTATTTCATTTGTATTAAAAAGATGGTTTAGATAATTTTTAGAATATTTATTCAAGCTTAAATTATCACAATTAGAATCTAGTGGTGTATTGTCGTTTTGATATTTGTTATTTTTAATATTTATTCTTCCATCCCACGTGAAAGCAAGTCCAGTTCTTCCAGATCTTGTAGGTAAAACACAATCAAACATATCAATACCACGTTTAACAGATCCGATAACATCAGAAGGTGTACCAACACCCATCAAATAATGAGGTTTTTCATCAGGTAAATATTCTTTTACATCATCTAAAACCGAAAACATTTCTTTTTGAGTTTCACCAACAGCAAGTCCACCTAATGCATAACCATCAAAACCTATATTCATTAATTCTTTTAATGACTTAATTCTTAAATCCTTAAATAACCCTCCTTGTACAATACCAAATAGAGCTTTATGTGGATTTATTCCAAATGATTTTTTTGATCTATCCGCCCAGTACAAAGATAGATCCATGGACTTTTTTATTAAATCATAATCGTTAGTTTTTTTTGGGCATTCATCCATGATCATAACGATATCTGAATTTAAACCTAATTGAATTCTTATACTTTCTTCAGGGCTTAAATAAAATTTTTTTCCGTCTATGTGTGAATTAAATATGGCACCTTTTTCACGGTCTATTTTATTTAGTTTTGAAAGGGACATTACTTGAAAACCACCAGAGTCTGTTAAAATTGGTAAATCACAATTCATAAATTCATGTAGCCCGCCAGCGGATTGAATTCGTTCTACACCAGGTCTTATCATTAGGTGATAAGTGTTAGATAAAATTATTTGAGAACCAGTTTTTTTTATATCATTAATTGTGCATGCTTTAACAGTGGCTTGGGTGCCAACAGGCATAAACGCAGGAGTATTTATATTTCCACGATGTGTTTCTATAACACCTGATCTTGCAAATTTATCTTTTTTTAAAACTTTAAAGGCAAAGTTTTTTAATGCCATTCAATAGATTATAGAGATTTAAAACTTATGATTTTATCAGGGTCTGTTACAGATCCATTATTACTTTCATCACCTCTTTTAATTTTATCAACCAAATCCATTCCTTCTATTACTTTGCCAAAAACAGTATATTGTCTGTCTAAAAATGGTGCTGGTTTAAAACATATAAAAAATTGACTATTGGCACTATTTGGATCTGAGGATCTAGCCATCGACAAAGTTCCTCTGTCATGCGGTAAACTGCTAAATTCTTGCTTCAAATCTGGTAAGTCAGATCCTCCCATTCCCGCTCTCCTCAAATCAAAATCCTTTGATTCTGAATTACCAAATTTTACATCACCAGTCTGAGCCATAAAACCATCAATTACTCTATGGAAAACAACGTTATCGTATTTTCCATCATTTGCTAATTCTTTGATTCTCTTCACATGATTTGGTGCCACGTCTTCAAATAACTCTATTTTTACATTTCCGTCTTTTAATTTTAAAATCATTACATTCTCCTCTGCTATTGATTGATTGGTAATAAAAAAAAATAAAATAAATAAGTTAATTAAAATTCTATTCATATTTTTCTTTTAAAGATTTGATAGTACTTTTGGTAGTAAATTTTTTAATATCACCATTTAATTTGACAATCTCTTTTACAAATCTAGACGAGATAATTTGATTTTCAACGTCTGACATTAAAAAAATAGTTTCTATATTCTGATTTAATTTTCTGTTCATTCCAGCTAATTGAAATTCATACTCAAAATCAGACACAGCTCTTAATCCTCTAAGAATAATATTTGATTTATGTCTTTTACATAGATCAGTAGTTAATGAGCTAAAAGACACTATTATAATTTTTTTTTTATTAAGTTTTAAGTCCTTAAATAAAGCTTTATTGACTATTTCTATTCTCTCCTCTGAGCTAAATAGATAATTTTTATTACTAACATCTGAAACACCAACAACAATCTTATCAAATAGTTTCAAAGCTTTTTTTATTACATCTATGTGTCCATAGGTGATTGGATCGAATGTGCCAGGGTATATAGCTATTTTGCTCATTATATCAGATCAAATTATCATCTATTTTAATAGCAGACACAACTTTTTCCTCTCCAGATAATTTAATTATCCTAACACCTTGTGTATTTCTTCCGGCGGTTCTTATTTCTTTAACAGCAACTCTTATAACTCTACCTTTGTTGGTTGATATTAATATTTCATCACCTTCAAAAACAGGGAATGATGATGTAATATTTCCATTTCTTGGAGAATTAACAATTCCAATAATGCCTTTACCTCCTCGGTTCGTAACTCTGTAGTCAAAATGAGAGGTTTTTTTACCAAATCCATTTTCACTTATGGATAAAACAAATTTCTCTTTTGCATTTAATTCAGATTTTTCATCTTTAGATTTTTTTACATTTTTCTTAATTTTATCAGTATCAATAACAGATAAAGAAACTATTTGATCATTTGGTGCTAATTCTATTCCCTTTATGCCTTTTGATGATCTTCCTTTAAAGACCCTCAATTTTTTAGCCTCAAATCTTATGCATTTACCAAATTTTGTACTTAAAATTACATCTTGATCGTCTTTACAAATTTTAACTCCTACTATCTTATCGTTATTATCTAATTTCATTGCAATTTTTCCAGATGCATTTATCGATGAAAAGTCATCTAAGCTATTTTTTCTAACTTTTCCTAATGCTGTGGCAAAAATTATTTGATAGTTTTTTGAATCTGTTTCATCCTCAGGCATTGGCATAATTGAACTGATTGCTTGATGACTCTTTAAAGGTAATATATTAAATAAAGATTTCCCTTTTGATGTTGAGGATCCTTCTGGTATTTTCCAAGCTTTCACCTTGTAAACCAACCCTTCTGTAGAAAAAAACAAAACTGAAGTATGTGTGTTTACAGATAATGTTTGGATTACAGAGTCTTGGTCTCTAGTTGTAATTCCTGATTTACCTTTACCACCTCTTTTTTGTTTTTTAACACCATCCAATGAACCTCTTTTAATGTACCCTTGAAGTGTCACTGTAATGATTATAGATTGTTTTTGAATTGTTTCTTCAATATCATAGTTTAAAACTGCATCGATTATTTTAGTTCTTCTGGGTACAGCAAATTTTTCTTTAATATATTTAAGTTCTTCACTGATTACTTTTAATAACTCTTTTTTTGATGATATAATTTTTTTAAATTTAGCAATCAATTCAGATAGTTTTTTAATTTCAATTTCAATCTCATTAATCCCAAGTGCCGTTAATTTTTGTAGTCTTAGCTCTAAAATAGCTAGAACTTGTGGCTCAGATAATGAATATATGTTTTTATTTTTTTTACCTTCAACCAATGATATTAATTTATGAGATTTATTAATTTTCCACTTTGTTTTTAATATAGATCCTTTGGCATCATCGGGTGTTTTTGAAGATCTGATTATTTTAATAATTTTATCTAAATTTTCGACAGAGACTGATAAACCAATTAAGATATGCGCTCGCTCTTCTGCTTTTTGTAAATCAAATTTAGTTTTTTTAATTACAACATCTTCTCTAAAAGACAAAAAATTTGATAGGAAATCTTTAAGCGTACAAGTTTTAGGTTTACCTTCAACGATAGCAAGAGTATTAAATCCAAAGGAACTTTCTATCTGTGTGTTTTTATAAAGTTGTCTTTTAATTGTTTCAGGCTCAACACCATTTCTTAAATCAATAGCAACCCTAATCCCTTCTCTATTAGACTCGTCCCTTATATCTTTTATTCCTTCAATTTTTTTTTCTCTAACTAGCTGCGCAATTCTCTCATTTAAAACAGATTTGTTAACCTGATAGGGTATTGAAGTAATTATTAATCTTTCACGACCATTTTTTTGTTGTTCTATTGAGACCTCACCCCTAATTTTAAAAGATCCTCTTCCGTTATTATAACCTTGTTTAATAATATCTTTTCCTATGATTACACCACCTGTAGGAAAATCTGGTCCAGGAATATGTTTCATTAGTTCTTTAGTTTTAATATCTTTGTCACCTATAAGTGCCAAAGTTCCATCTATTATTTCACCTAAGTTGTGTGGCGGAATACTTGTAGCCATCCCTACTGCTATACCTCCAGCACCATTTACTAATAAATTTGGAAATTGAGCAGGTAAAACACTTGGCTCTTTTTCTGTTTCGTCATAGTTATTCTTAAAAGAAATAGTATTTTTCTCAATATCATCAATTAAAAATTGTGAAACTTTTGATAAACGTGTCTCTGTATATCTCATAGCTGCAGCTGGATCACCATCGATTGAACCAAAGTTTCCTTGACCCTGAACTAAAGGTAAACTCATTGAAAAATCTTGAACCATTCTAACCAGAGCATCATAAACAGATTGATCTCCATGAGGATGATATTTACCAATGACATCTCCAACTATTCTTGCAGATTTTCTAAATTGTTTTGACCAATCGTACCCACCTTTATACATCGCATATAAAATTCTACGATGAACAGGTTTAAGACCATCTCTAATATCTGGTAGAGCACGACTTACTATTACACTCATTGCATAAGAAAGATATGATGAGCTCATCTCATCATGCATTGAGATTAGTTTAATATTATTATCTTTTGTCTCTTCAGATTTTTGCATAGAAACTAAAAGGGAATTTCATCATCCATGTCGTTAGATATTTGGGAAGAGTCCTCAATATTATTTTGTGGATTAGGATCATTTTGAATGCCTCCCCCATTGCCACCACCTAACATTGTTAACGAAGAATTATATCCTTGAATAACAACTTCAGTAGAATATTTATCCTGCCCAGATTGTTCATCTTTCCATTTTCTTGTTGTTATTTGACCTTCAACATAAATTTGAGCACCTTTCTTGAGATACTGTTGAACAACATTTACTAGACCCTCATTAAATACAACTATACGGTGCCATTCGGTTTTTTCTTTTTTTTCTCCAGTATTTTTGTCTTTCCAGGATTGACTTGTTGCAAGGCTTAATCTCGCTACACTCTTACCATTTACCATTTGTTTGATTTCTGGATCTGCGCCCAAACGACCAATTAATAACACTTTATTTAAACTTCCCGCCATAATATTTTTATATTTGTTTATTTAATTAATTAGATTTATACCACAATTCTTCTGAATATTAATTTTATTAATTCAAAGCAACAAAAATTATGATGAAAAAGATAGTTATTAAGGGTGCTAAAGAACATAATTTAAAGAATATTTCTGTTGAGATTCCGAAAGATAAATTTGTGGTAATTACGGGTCTATCTGGTTCAGGAAAATCATCTTTAGCTTTCGATACTATTTATGCCGAGGGACAACGAAGATACGTTGAAAGTTTATCTGCATATGCAAGACAGTTTTTGGATAAAATGAAAAAACCAAATGTTGATCTTATCGAAGGATTAAGTCCAGCGATTGCTATTGAACAAAAAAATACTTCAAAGAACCCAAGATCTACTGTTGCAACAGTTACAGAAATTTACGATTATATGAGAGTACTCTATGCAAGAGCAGGTATTCCCTATTCACCATTTACCGGTAAACCGATTACTTCACAGACTATTACTCAGATAGTAGATTTAATTAAAAAACTGCCAAAAAAATCAACTATTTACATATACGCCCCTGTAGTAAGAGGTCGTAAAGGTGAATATAGAAAAGATATTTTAAGTTACAAAAGAAGAGGTTTTAGAAAAATCAAGATCGATAACGTTTTATATGATATTGAAAAATCTCCTAATTTAGACAAAAAACTTAAACATGATATTTCAGTTTTGGTTGATAGAATTGTTTTAAACTCAAAGCTAGGAAATAGATTAGCTGAAAGCATTGAAACAGCTGTAAATTTAGCAAACGGATTGGTTTTTGTAGAGTATGAAGATGAAACTTTGCCACAAAAACATAGAAAAATAGAAAAATTAATTTATTCAACAAAATTTGCTTGTCCAGAAAGTGGATTTACAATTGAAGAAATAGAGCCAAGATTATTTTCATTTAATAGTCCTTACGGAGCATGTGAGGAGTGTGAAGGTATAGGTATGAAATTAAATGTGGATCCAAATCTTGTCGTACCAGATGAAAGAAAAAGTCTTGCTGATGGTGCTATTGAACCTTGGTCAAAATCTACTACCTTATATTATGCTCAAACACTATCATCACTAGCTAAACATTATAGTTTTTCTTTAGATGAAAAATGGAAAAAACTCCCAAAAAAAATAAAGGATATAGTTCTTTATGGATCGGATGAGGATGAAATTAAGTTTAATTATGATGATGGTTACGAAAAATATTCTTATAAAAAAACTTTTGAAGGTGTAATAAACAACCTTGAAAGAAGATTTTTAGAGTCTGATAGTGAATGGAAAAGAGAAGCTATATCAGAATATCAATCTGATACTGCCTGTGAAGCATGTAATGGAGATCGTTTAAAAGAAGAGGCATTATGTGTAAAAATTAACAATCTTAATATTAGTGAAGTAACGAAAAAGTCAATATTTGATGCAGCAGAATGGTTTAAAGATTTAGTAAATCATATAGACAAACGACAATTTAAAATTGCGGAACATGTACTTAAAGAAATAAATGAAAGATTAAATTTTTTGTTAAATGTGGGCTTGGATTATTTAACTCTTTCTAGGGAGTCTGGCACGTTATCCGGTGGTGAGGCTCAAAGAATAAGATTAGCTTCTCAAATAGGTTCAGGATTGACTGGTGTTCTTTACGTGTTAGACGAGCCATCAATTGGTTTACATCAAAAAGATAATGTTAAACTTATTAATGCACTTAAAAGATTAAGAGATCTTGGAAATACTGTAATAGTAGTTGAGCACGATACTGAAACTATGGAGAATGCGGATCATATTATAGACTTAGGGCCAGAGGCAGGAACTAATGGTGGTCAAATATCATCACAGGGTACATATGATGAAATTAAAAAAGATAAAAATAGTATTACTGGACAATATCTTGCAAATAAAAAGAAAATTGACATTCCAAATACAAGACGTTTAGCTAAAAATGGTAGGTTTGTTGAAATTAATGGTGCAACAGGAAATAATTTAAACAATGTAAATCTTAAAATTCCAACAGGAACTTTCACTTGTGTTACTGGTGTATCTGGAAGTGGAAAATCTACACTAATATTACAAACACTATTCCATGCTTTGAACTTAACGCTTAATAATAAGGCTAAAAAAGCTCCAAAAGCTTTTAAAGGTTACAAGGGTGTTGAATTGATTGATAAAATTATTGATATTGACCAATCACCCATAGGAAGAACACCAAGATCTAATCCTGCTACATATACTGGTGCTTTTGGTCCAATAAGAGATTGGTTTACAAGTTTGCCAGAGTCTAAAACAAGAGGTTATAAACCAGGACGTTTTTCATTTAATGTTAAAGGTGGTAGATGCGAGGCTTGTGAAGGTGATGGAGTGATTACTTATGAAATGCACTTTTTACCAGATGTTTATATTCAATGTGATGAATGTAAAGGCACGAGATATAATAGAGAAACTTTAGAGATAAAATTTAAAGGTAAAAGTATTGCTGATGTTTTAGATATGTCTGTTGATGAAGGTTGCGAATATTTTGAAAATATATCAAATATTAAAACAAAATTATTAACATTAAAAAAAGTTGGATTGGGCTATATAAAAATTGGTCAGCAAGCAACAACCCTTTCGGGTGGTGAGGCTCAAAGAATTAAACTTGCTAAAGAGTTATCAAAAAGATCTACAGGACGAACAATGTATATTTTAGATGAACCAACAACTGGTTTACATCAACATGATATTAAAAAACTTTTAGAAATTCTTCACACATTTGTAAAACTTGGTAACACAGTTGTTGTAATTGAACATAATTTAGATGTTATAAAAACAGCTGATTATATTGTTGATATGGGTCCTGAAGGTGGTGTAAAGGGAGGAAAAATTATCGCAGAGGGTAAACCTGAAGAAGTTACCAAAATTAAAGAGAGTTATACTGGTCAATTTTTAAAACCCTTATTAAATTAAATATAAAAACTTAAAAATAATCAAATTTTAGTGTATAGTTTTAAGAATCATGAGTAATTTATTATCTTCTTTATCAAAAACAGTTCATGCATCTTTAGCTTTAGCTATAATTTTGTTTGTTGGAATGTTTTTCCAAAATGAGGGTATTGCTTTTGATACATTGTTTTGGAGTTGGTTATTTAGATACATACATGTCCTTGTTGCAATAATGTGGATTGGATTACTTTGGTATTTCAATTTTGTTCAAATTCCAAACATGGCTAAAATTCCAGATGAACAAAAGCCAGCAATTGGAAAAGTAATTGCACCAGCAGCTTTATTTTATTTTAGATGGGCTGCAGCTTTTACTGTTTTATCAGGTTTAATTCTAGCTTGGTTAAATGGTTATCTGCATGATGCAATGACTTTTAGTATTGGCTCTGGGATACCAAAACATACTGCAATAGGAATTGGCATGTGGTTGGGCATAATAATGGCTTTTAACGTTTGGTTTGTAATATGGCCAAATCAAAAGAGAGCTTTAGGAATTGTTGAGACCGATCCTGAAACAAAAGCAAAATCTGCAAAAACAGCAATGCTGTTCTCTAGAACAAATACTCTTCTTTCTCTACCAATGTTACTTACGATGGTAGCTGCACAAAATATTTATTAATTTATTTACTATCGTCTTTTCTTAAAACAGTTTTTTGAGAAACTCTTAATCTTACCAATATAGTATTGGCTATGTAAATTGATGAATAAGTTCCAAAAACAACTCCTAAAATCATAGCTAGTGAAAATCCTTTTAAGATCTCACCACCAAAAAAATAAATTGCAAGTAATGCAAGTAAAGTTGTTGCAGAAGTAATTATTGTTCTAGATAAAGTTTCATTAATTGAAATATTAGTTAGTTCAAATATCTTAATATCTGAATATTTTCTTAAATTTTCTCTTACACGATCAAATATTACAACAGTGTCATTCATTGAATAACCTACAATAGTCAACACCGCAGCAATAATAGATAAGTTGATCTCTAGACTAAATAATGAAAATACACCAAGCGTAACAATAACGTCATGAAATAGAGCTAAAATAGCTCCAAGACTAAACTGCCATTCAAACCTAACCCAAATATAAATAAGCATTATTGCAAGTGATAAGGAAATCGCTATTACACCAGATTTTAATAATTCGGCACTTACTTTAGGTCCTACATTTTCAACTCTTCTAAAATCATAGCTATTACCAAATGACTTATCAAGATTTACCTTTATCTCCTCAATTATATTTTTCTTATTATCTTTGTTTTCAAATTTAATTAAAAAATCATTATCAGATCCAAATTTTTTAACCGAGACATCACCTAGGTTCATTTGACTAAATTTATCACGAAGTGAGCTAACGTTAATTTTTGTATCGTTAGATCTTAATTCAATTAACGTTCCACCTTTAAAATCAATACCAAAATTAAGACCCTTAAATATAAGTAACAGTAACGAAATAATAATTAAGGCACCAGATAAGATATTAAAATGATTATAATATTTGTTAAATGCAATCATTAGATCAACTTTCCACTATTTTTGTTTTTAGTCACATAAAGACTGGTGAATAATCTGGCGATAAAATAAACTGAAAATAGTGTTGTAAATATTCCAACACCTAAAGTTACAGCAAAACCTTTAACTGGTCCTGATCCCATAAAAAACAGGATTACTGCAGCTAATAAAGTTGTAATGTTGGCATCAATTATTGCAGTTCTAGATTTAGTATAGCCACCATCAAATGCTAAAATGTTATTTGTTTCGTCTTTAAGCTCTTCTTTAATTCTTTCAAAAATCAAAACATTTGCATCAACAGCCATACCTACAGTCAAAATTATTCCTGCAATACCTGGTAAGGTTAAGGTTGCTTCAAATAGAGTAAGCACACCTAAAAGTATAAATAAATTTATTATTAGAGTAACGTTTGTTATTAAACCAAAAAATCTGTACTTAACAAACATAAAGATAATCACTAACAAAAAACCAATTGATAAAGCAATCATACCAGCATTTATTGAGTCTTGACCAAGGTCAGGACCAACTGTTCTTTCTTCAATTATTTCTAAAGGAGCTGGTAACGCACCTGATCTTAACAATAATGCTAGATCAGTTGCTGATTGAAAAGTAAATCCTCCACTAATTTGTCCATTGCCACTTGCAATAGTATCTCTTACTACTGGAGCACTTATTATTTTTCCATCTAAGACTATCGCTAATTGTTTTCCTATACCTGTTGAGGTTGCTTTACCAAATCTTTTGGCTCCTACTCTGTCTAAAGTAAAAGAAACAATTGTTTGATTATTTTGTGTATCCATTTTGGGCTGCGCATCAAGTAGGTTTTCACCACTAATTATAATTCTCTTACTGACCACTGCTTCTTCAGTTCCATCCTCAAATTCTAATTTTTCAACACCAAATCTGTCGTCCTCGTTTTGCGTAACAAATCTAAATGTGAGATTTGCAGTTTTACCTAAAAGAGATTTAACTCTCATAGGATCGTCTAAACCAGGAAGTTCTACCAAAATCCGGTTGTTACCTCTTTTAAGAATATTAGGTTCATTAGTTCCTACTTCATCAACTCTTCTTCTTACAATTTCAATAGCTTGATCTTGAGAAGAGGTTTTTAGATTTATAAGACCTTGTCGCGAAAAATTAATCTTTAAGTTGAGGCCAGTATCTTCAATTTCTAACTGATGTGATTTAAATCTTGGATAATAAGGATTAATTTCACTATTTTCATCTTCAAAAATTTCTATGACTTGTTGCTTATTTTCCTCTGAAACATTAAAAAAAATATTTTGTTTATCTATTTTTATATTATTTATTCTAATGTCTTTGTCTTTGAAAAAATTTCTAATTGTAGTTGTTAAGTTTTGTAATTTTTGTTCTATTACGGGCTCGTTATCAATTTCAAGTAATAAGTAAGAGCCACCCTGAAGATCTAAACCTAGATTTATTTTCTTATCAAAAAAACTATCATCAAACTTAAACAAATTAGATGAAGCGATTAGAACAAATAATAAAGAAAAAATAGTTATAAAAACAATTCTTAACTTAGAAAAATAAAGCACTTATCTAAAATTATTTATTTTTTAACTTCTTGAGTATTTTGAAGACTTTGAATACCAGTAGCTTTTACAACTTCAACTTTAATATTTTCAGCTATTTCTACTTCTACCTTGTCATTATCTATAAGTCTCTCAACCGTACCAGTGATACCACCTGAAGTAATAACTTTGTCGCCTCTTTTAAGGTTTTCAACCATAGCTTTATGTTCTTTTACTTTTTTTTGTTGAGGTCTAATTAAGAAAAAATAAAAAATAACAAATATTAAAATTAACGGTATAAATTGTCCTATTCCTGAACCTTCCATAATTCTCCTTTTAAATATTGTGAATATTTATACTATCTATATCTCTAAAACAACTTTATTTCTGTGAAATTAATTCTAAATTGTTCATATATTCTCTAAGAACTTTAGGAACAACAATTGAACCATCTTTTTGCTGATAATTTTCTAATACGGCTATTAAAGTCCTACCAACAGCAAGCCCACTTCCATTTAAAGTTCCAACAAAGACAGTTTCTTTATTTTTGTTTTTATATCTAGTTTTCATTCTTTGAGCCTGGAATGTTGAACAAGATGAGCATGATGAAATTTCACGATACTTATTTTCTGATGGTAACCAAACTTCAATATCATAAGTTTTTTCAGCACTAAAACCCATATCACCAGAACATAAAATAACTTTTCTATAAGGTAGTTCTAATTTATCAAGGATGTCTGTTGCACAATTTGTCATTCTTTCCAACTCTTCTAAACAATTTTCTTTTTCAACAATGCTTACTAGCTCAACTTTATAAAATTGATGTTGTCTGATCATACCTTTTGTATCTTTACCATAGCTTCCTGCTTCTTTTCTAAAGCAAGGTGTTGATGCTACAAATCTCATCGGAAGATGACTTTGATCAACTATTTTGTCTTTCACGATGTTTGTTAAAATTACTTCAGCTGTAGGAATTAAAAATTTTCTATCTGATCCTTCTTCGAATTTAATTTCAAACTGATCATTTTCAAATTTAGGTAACTGTCCGGTTCCATACATTGTGTTATCTGACGCAATTAAAGGTGGTGATATTTCTTGATATCCATTTTTATTTATATGTGTATCCAACATAAAGTTAGATAAGGCTCGTTCTAGTAAAGCTAAATGGTTTTTTACAAAAACAAATCTAGATCCTGTTGTTTTAGTCGCTAAATCAAAGTCTAACATTCCAAGGTTTTCACCGAGCTCATAGTGAGATTTGGGTTTAAAATCAAATTTTGGTATATTTCCTGATTTTAACACTTCTACGTTATCATTTTCATCTTTACCACTCGGGACATCAACGTGGGGAATATTGGGTATATTAGAAAGTAAACTATCTAACTCTGTTTTTATTTTTTTTTGTAAATCTGTTAATTTATCTAACTCTAATGTTAGCTCTTTAGATTTTTTGAATAAAGTTTCGTCTTTAGATTTTGAAATATCTTTTTTTTCTTTTTCAATAGCTTCTTTTTTTTGAATTAAATCTCTATTTTTTTCATCCAAATCTTGCAATTTTTTAAAATCAATTTCGATAGATCTTTTTTCTAAAGCTTTTTCAAATCCAGGTAAATCTTTTCTAATTTCCTTCAAATTATGCATCAGTTTTTTCTAAATTTTTGTTTTCTATAAATTTTACTGAAAATATTGATAATTCATATAAAATTAACAATGGTATTGCTAATCCTATTTGTGTGATTGGATCTGGAGGAGTTAACAAAGCTGCAGCAGCAAAAATTATAACTACAACATACTTCCTTCTATCTTTTAAAAACTGGCTATCTACAACACCTATTCTTGCTAGAAGACTTAACACAACAGGTAATTGAAAACTAATTCCAAAAGCAAAAATTAATTTCATCACTAAAGATAAGTATTCATTTACTTTTGCTTCTAACTGTATTGGTAAACTTGTTGATAAACCTGTACTCTCAAATGATAAAAAGAACTTAATTGCTAGCGGCATAATCAAATAATAAACCAACATACCTCCTAGGAAAAAAAGTATAGGGGTAAGTATTAAGTAGGGTAAAATTGCAATTTTTTCATGTTTATATAAACCTGGTGCAATAAACTTCCATATTTGCATTAATATAAAAGGGCAAGTTACAAAAAATGCTGTAAAAAAAGACACCTTCAAATAAGTTAAAAAAGTCTCTTGAAGTGCTGTAAAGATTAATCTTCTATCTGAACCATCATCTTTTACAGCTTGTGCAAATGGGTCTACTAAAAAACCATAAATATATTCAGCAAAAAAATAGCAGAAAATAAAAAATATAAATAAAAAAATAAAACTATGTATAAGTCTTTTTCTTAATTCAGTTAAATGACTAACAAAGCCATTGTCTTTTTCCTCATTATTCATCTTTTTTTGTTTCTTTTTTTACTTCGTTATTAATTTTTTCATCATCAATTTCTAAATTAGAAACTTCGTTTTGAATATTACTGACATATCTTTTTGCAGTACCAATCCATGAACCTGCTTTTTTTAACATAACTGGAAAATCTTTAGGGCCGAGAACAACAATTGCTATAGCAACAACTATCAATATCTCAAACCAACCAATAGTAGGCATGTGAGTTATTCTTTATTGTTGGAGTCTTTATTTTCGTCGGAAATATTTTTTGGCTCTGTATCGTCAGTTACATCTGACGCCATACCTTTTTTAAAGCTTTTAATACCTTTGGCAACATCTCCCATCAAACTAGAGATTTTACCTCGTCCGAATAATAAGACTACCAATATTACAACAACTGCTATTTGCCAAATTCCTATGCTCATAGAAACTTATAACCTTTTTATGATAAATTTAAAAGTTACTTTTTTGTTACTCTTTCTCTTCACTATCAAGAGTGCTATTCAGCATCTCATCAATATTAGAATAAATATCTTCTTTTTTTTCTTCCTGCTTTTCTTTATAAAACTTACCTGTTCCAAAAATATCGCTATCAACGCTAGAGCTATCAATCATACCTGCTGCGCCTAATTCATCTATATTTGGAAGATCTGATAGTTTTTGGATATTAAAATGACTTAAAAAATCATCTGTAGTTACATATTGAATAGGTCTTCCAGGCACATCTTTTCTTCCACCAGGTTTAACCCAATTAAGCTCCATTAAAATATCAAGTGTATTTGTTCCAAAAGCCACACCTCTTATCTCCTCAATTTCAGCCCTTGTTACAGGTTGGTGATAAACAATTATAGCTAAAGTTTCGACAGCAGCTCTAGATAATTTTTTTTCAACAGTTCTCTCTTGAGACATAAGGTTTGCTAATTTTGGAGATGTTCTAAAAGACCACTTATTCTTAATGCATACTAAATTTATTCCTCGATATGAGTACTCTTGTTGTAATTTTTCTAATGATTTTGAAACATTTAATTTTTTTGAAAGTTTGCTTTCAATAGTGTCGATATCAAGTGGTTCAGCTGCAGCAAAAATTACTCCCTCTATCTCTTTCTCAATTTCAGTTAATTTTGAGGGAAACTTGACTACATTATCTTTATTTATTTTTTGTTTTTTAATCACTTACTTCCTTTACATAGATATCATCAAATAGTTTTTCCTGTTTAATAGAAAGATCCCCCTCTTTAGCAAGTTCAAGAGACCCAGCAAAAATTCCTGCTTTACCAGTTCTTTTATATCTTGAACCAGATTTAAAATTTGCAGGTATTAATTCATCAAGTTTTTTCCAGTCAGCTAGTTTTCCAAAAAAATCTTTAATAGTCTTAATTCCATCTTCTGTTGTAAATACTGGTAATTTTGGAATGTTCATCCTTTGAAAATCTTTAGTCATAATAATAGTTGAATAGGTTTTTAAAAGTTCAAATAAACTTAAATTATATTCAGTGCTATAAATAGATCTGATATTTCCCTTCATCCCTCTTGTTCTTATTTCACGACCTAATCTTTTTCTTTTAAGCATTTGTTCAGAAAGTAAACGAATAAGTTCTAATTTTTTTAGTTGTAACTTTAATTTTTCTGCCACTTCTTGAACTTTAAACTCTTCCTCTGGAGTTCCTGGTAGCAATAACTTAGATTTTAAATAAGCAAGCCATGTAGCCATTAATAAATACTCAGAAGCTATTTCTAAATTTAAGTCTTTTTCTTTTGTAATATATTCATGAAATTGATCTGCCAGCTTTGTTATTGATATTACTTCAAGATCAACTTTTTGAGCTTTAGCTAAATCTAAAAGAACATCTAATGGCCCGTTATAGTTATTTATATCGACATTAAACAAAGCAGAATCAGACTCGGACATGATGCGATATTAGCTTAAATTCTTATAAAATAGTGATGTTTTTTTGATAATAAAATTATTTACTAGGGGTGAATTTTCAGCAACAACCTTCATTTCATTGAAATTACCATTACAATGTAAGGCTAGGTTGCATCCTGCTTTAAAACTTTTAACTGTATTAGTAATTAAGTTATATTTTAAACTCTTCATCGATAAGTCGTCCGAAATCAAAATATTTTTAAAACCAATTTTTTTACGAATAATACCTATAATTTTTTTGGAATGAGTTGCAGTGTTAAGTGGGTCAATTTTTTTATAAATAATATGGGCAGTCATGGCGAATAAACTGTCTTTATTTTTAAAAGGAAAGAAATCATTTTTAATAAGGTAATTAATGTTCTTGTCAACAATTGGTGTAAAATTATGACTATCCACCTTTGCAAGTCCATGACCTGGTATATGCTTGATTACTGTGCCTATTGAGTTTTGGTTAAATAAATCAATACAAATATCACCTACCTTTGAAACAATTTTCTTATTTTCTGAAAACGATCTGTCGCCAATAATATTACTCGCCCCTTTAATTCTAAGATCCAGTACAGGTAGTGTATTAATATTTACACCTATTTGTTTTAGAAGATATGAAGATTTATCAATAAATAATTTATAAATAATATTAAATTTTCTTTTATCTTGGACATATAATTTACCAAAATATTCACCTGTCAAATTATCAAAAGTTATAATATTTTTTAACCTGTTCACTCTTCCTCCCTCTTGATCAATCAGAATAGGATAACGGGGATCTTTGAATAGCTTTCTGATGCTATTTGTTAATAGTTTGGTCTGGTTTATAGATTTAATATTTCTTGAAAATAATATTATTCCCCAAGGTTGTTGTTTTTTTAAAAATTTTACTTCACTGGTTGTTAATTTCAGTGATTTAATACCAGTAATAAAGGCTTTTCTTTTACTTATCATTTTCTAAAAGTTTCCAAAAATTAAACTTTTTTTTCTTATCTTTATTTGTTTGTTTTACATACTCAATAATGTCTTGAGTATCATTTTCTAATATGGGTAAGTTTTCTGAATACAGTTTTATCTTCTCGTCATTATTTTTATAGGAACGATACGAATTTTTTAAATTTTCATCAGAAAAATAGTATCTACCAGTAAAAAAAATAAATACTGAAATAACTATTATAAAAATTAAATATTTAACTTCTTTTAACATTACATTTTGGATGGAGTATCAACACCAACGATATCCATTCCAGATTTTATTACATTAGAAATAACTTTTAAAAATACCAATTTGTCTAAAGGAACTTCTTTTTGTTCATTTATAAAACGTTTTGCTGGTTGTTGTTTTCCGAGATTCCAATATGAGTGAAATTCTGAGGCTAACTCATATAGATAAACAGGAATTCTATGTGGCTCAAGTTTTGCACTTGATATATCAATACACTTTGGCCATTCAGATAATTTTTTTAAAATTTTAATTTCATCCTCAGAATATTCAAAATTAAAATTATTAGTTTCAATTTTTTTATTTAAATCTTTATTAATGTGTCTGAATACAGATGAAATTCGTGCATAACAATATTGTACATAATATAATGGATTATCTTTTGACTTTTCTTTTACTGCGTCAAAATCAAAATCGAGTTCTGCATCACTGCTTCTATTCAGCATTATAAATCGAGTAGCGTCTTTGCCAACCTCTTCTATAAGATCATCAACAGTAATATAGTCCCCTTTTCTTTTAGACATTTTAAAAGGTTTGTTGTCTTTTATAAGTTTTACTAACTGACTAATTTTACAAATTAATTTATCTTTCTCTCCTGAAAGTGCTTCGACTGATGATGAAATTCTTTTTATATACCCAGCATGATCTGCACCTAGTATGTTAATCAAATAATCAAATTTTCTATCAACTTTATTTTTATGATAAGCAACATCACTTGCAAAATATGTCCATGATCCGTCTGATTTTTGGAGAGCACGGTCTTTATCATCACCAAAATCTGTGGATTTGAACAATAATTGCTCACGTTCAACCCAATTATTATTTTCCTCGCCTTCTGGTGCTTTAATTTTACCTTTATAAACAAACTTATTTTTTTCTAAAAATTGAACTACATTTTCAACTTCTTTGTCTAAAACAATTTTTTTTTCACTTACAAAATTGTCGTGATTTATACCAAGACTATTAAGATTGTTTTTAATTAGTAGTAATGCTTGTTCAATTGATAATTCCGTTAATTTCTCACTAATTTCATCATAATTATCAAAATTCAAATTAGAGTTAGAGGATATATTCTTTGCAAAATCTTTTAAATAATCACCAGGATATAAATCAGCATTGTCAGATGGAAATGTTTCTTTATGAGTTATTTCACGTATTCGAAAATATACTGATTTAGTAAAATTAATGATTTGATTGCCATAGTCATTTACATAGTATTCTTTGGTAACTTTATGATTATTGAAGGTTAATATATTTGAAATTACATCACCAAGTATTGCGCCACGACAATGACCAACGTGTAATGGACCTGTTGGATTTGCGGACACAAATTCCACAAGATAATTATTCTTTTTTTCTTTTAGATTTACTCCAAATGTTTTAGAATTTTCACTGATTTCTTTAGTAAAATTAGTCCAGAATGATTTCTTAAACTTGATATTAATAAAACCAGGCTTTGCAATAGTTATTGTTTCAATTAATTTATCTTTGTCTTTTATTATAGGTGTAAGTTGTTCTGCTAGTTCAATAGGTGGTTTTTTATTAATTTTAGATAAAACCATTGCTACATTAGTTGAGATATCACAATTAAATTTTGGTGGAGGTATTTCAGCATTTATTCCATTAAAATTATCAGGAACAATTATTTTATTATCTTTTTGAAGTTCACTAATTATCGATTTAATTTTTTCTAGATAAATTTCAAAAATATTCATTTATTTGCATTATAAAGGTTGATAGCATAACGATCAGTCATACCAGAAATAAAGTCTGAGATAGCTCTATATTTATCTTTAGTCAATTGTTCT
>CACLDI010000016.1 GCA_902605605.1 uncultured Pelagibacteraceae bacterium | reverse complement strand
CCTGAGAGCTGGGTAAATTATTTTGAGGGTATAGGTGAAGAGATAAAAGTTATTGCTTCAGAAATAAATGGGCCATCTTGGGGGCCTTCAAAAGTAAAAATAGATATTGATGAATTACAAAAAAAAATAGAGATAGAAGATAACAATAAAGTAAATAATGAAAAAATAGATTCATCAGAAAAATTTAATTTTCAATTACTTGCAGACTCTAACAAAGATTCCATAAGCGCTGTTGCCTTAATACGTGCTTATAGATTGAGAGGACATTTATTAGCAAATTTAGATCCACTAGAAATGAGAGAATCTGAGTATCTTGATGAATTACATCCTGAATTTTATGGTTTTAAAAAACAGAATTATGAAAAGAAAATTTTCTTAAATGGAGTAATTAATAAAAAATATGCAAATATTAAAGAAATACTAAAATTTTTAAAAAAAACATATTGTGGAAATATTGGTTATGAGTTTATGCATGTGTCAAATCCAGTTGAGAGAAAATGGTTTAGAGACAGAATAGAGCAAGATCAAAATGCTTTAAACTTTACGAAGAACGGTAAAGAGGCAATACTAAATAAACTTGTACAAGCAGAAGGTTTTGAAAAATTTTTAGCTACTAAATATGTTGGTACAAAAAGATTTGGTCTTGATGGAGGTGAAAGTTTAATACCAGCTCTTGAGCAAATAATTAAAATTGGTGGGCAAAATCAGATTAAAGAAGTTAAAATTGGAATGTCTCATAGAGGTAGACTTAATGTTTTGGCAAATGTGTTACAAAAATCATATAAAAGAATATTTAATGAATTTGCAGGGGAAGTAAGCTCAGACTCTGAGGAAAGTGCAGGAGATGTAAAATACCATCTTGGTGCATCGTCAGATAGACAGTTTGATGGAAACTCTGTTCACGTAAGTTTAACAGATAATCCCTCTCACCTAGAAGCTGTCAATCCAGTAGTTTTAGGACAAACAAGAGCAAAGCAATTTTTTCATAAAGATAAAGAAAGAAATAAAGTTATACCTATTCTTATTCATGGAGATGCTGCTTTTGCTGGCCAAGGAGTGGTAGCAGAATGTTTTGCTATGTCAGGACTTCCTGGCCATAATACAGGTGGCACCATTCATATTATAGTAAATAATCAAATTGGTTTCACTACTAGTCCAAGATTTGCTAGGTCATCACCATACCCATCAGATGTTGCAAAGATGGTTGAAGCTCCAATTCTTCATGTGAACGGAGACGACCCAGAAGCAGTTGTTTATGCGACTAGAATTGCTACTGAATTTAGACTGAAGTTTAATAGAGATGTTGTAGTTGACCTAATTTGTTATAGAAGATTTGGACATAACGAAGGGGACGAACCTTCATTTACTCAGCCATTGATGTATAAAAAAATTAGAGCACATCCAAGTGTTTATAAGATATATGGAAACAAGTTAGTTAATGAAAATTCAATTACCCAAAATCTTTTAGATCAAAATGTTAAAGGATTTAAAGATTTGTTGGACGAACAATATAAAAGTGCAAAAGATTATAAACCTAAAATAGAATGGTTTGAGGGCTCATGGTCTAGATACAAACCATCCAAAGGCAAAGATAAAAGAGGTGTGACTGGTTTTGATGAACACAAACTTAAAGAAATATCAGATAGTATTAATACCATGCCTACTGAAATTAATATTCATAAAACTATTTCTAAAATTTTGAATATTAGAAAAAATTCAGTAGATAAAGGTTTTGATATTGATTGGTCTACAGCAGAAGCGCTAGCTTTTGGCTCTTTACTTGAAGAGGGTTACCCAGTTAGGCTCGTTGGTCAAGACTCTGGTAGAGGAACATTTAGTCAAAGACATTCAGTTTTAAGAGATCAGATTGATAATTCTAGGTATATTCCATTAAACAATATTTCAAGTAAACAAAAAAAATTTGAAGTCGTTGATAGTTTTTTATCTGAACTTGCTGTTTTGGGATTTGAATATGGATATAGTTTAGTTGAACCCAATACATTAACTTTGTGGGAAGCTCAATTTGGAGATTTTGCTAACGGTGCACAAGTTGTAATTGATCAATTTATAGCATCAGGAGAAAGAAAGTGGAATAGAGCTTCTGGGTTAGTGATGTTATTACCTCATGCCTATGAAGGACAAGGGCCAGAACATTCTTCTGCAAGATTAGAAAGATTTTTACAACTATGCTCAAATGACAATATGCAAGTATTAAACTGTACTACCCCTGCTAATTATTTTCATGCTTTACGAAGACAAATGCATAGAGATTTTAGAAAGCCATTAATAATTATGACACCAAAATCTTTATTAAGAAATAAGTTCTGCGTTTCAAATTTAAAAGATTTTAATAAAGAAAATACGTTTCATAGAATATTATGGGATCATGCAATTGATCCAAAAGTAGATGGTTTTATTGAGCTGAAAGATAGTTCAAAGATAAAAAAAGTAATTTTATGTTCTGGAAAAATATATTTTGATCTTTTGGATGCTAGAGAAAAACTAAAAAAAGATGATGTTATAATTTTTAGAATTGAACAATTATATCCTTTTCCTGCAAAAGCTCTTGTAAATGAGTTAAAACCATATGCAAAAAATGCTAATTTTTTCTGGTGCCAAGAGGAGCCTAAAAATATGGGTGCCTGGTTTTCAGTTAGAGATTATATCCAATGGACATTAGATAGTTTAAAGGCTAATAATAACAAAATTTCTTATATAGGAAGAAGCCCAGATGCAAGTCCAGCAACCGGATATGCCAAAAGGCACAATTCTCAACAACAAGAAATAATAAATAAGGTTTTTGAATAAATTGTAATGAGTGAAAAAATTGTAGTTCCTGCACTTGGTGAGAGTATAACTGAAGCAACAGTGGCTAAATGGTTAAAAAATACGGGAGATTCTGTTGATGCGGACGAACCAATAGTTGAACTTGAAACTGATAAAGTAAATTTAGAAGTTCCTTCTCCAATTACAGGAATATTAACTGAAATAAATTCTAAAGACGGGTCAGTAGTGGAAGTGGGAGCTTTACTGGGTTCTGTTTCTGAAAAAGGCAGTGGTGCCAAACCCACTCCTACAAAGAATGAGGAGGTTAAAAAACAAGAGATTAAACCTAGTGAAAATAACGTGATTAAATTAGACCCAATTAAAAAAGAGCCTAAAGTTTTTGAGGAGACTTTGAAAGTAGAGGAGCAAAGTGAAAAACCTTTGGTATTATCTGATGAAGTTGTCGATCCAGCACCAATAATTAACAATACTCAGAGCCAAACACTGTCACCGGCTGTTCGTAAAATTGTCGCTGAAAACAAAATAGACCTAGCTTCTGTTCAAGGTTCTGGAAAAGATGGGCGAGTTCTCAAAGGTGACTTGATAAGTATGATGGGAGCAAATCCAAAACCTTCAGAGAGAAAAATTCAATATGGTCAAGAAGAAAGAATCAAGATGACCAGACTTAGACAAACTATTGCTAAAAGATTAAAGCAAGCTCAAGAAAATGCAGCCTTACTAACAACATTCAACGAAGTCGACATGACAAATATTATGCAAATGAGAAAAGAAAATCAGGAAGATTTTCAATCTAGATATAATATTAAACTTGGCTTTATGTCATTTTTTGTAAAAGCATGTGTTGTTGCTTTAAAGAATTTTCCAGCAGTAAATGCAGAAATTGATGGGGATGAAATAATTTACAAAAATTATTATAATATTAGTTTTGCAGTTGGAACTGATAAAGGTTTAGTAGTACCAGTTTTAAGAAATGCAGATGAGTTATCTTTTGCAGATATTGAAAAAAATATTAAAGAAATTTCTGAAAAAGCGAAGGATGGAAAATTGGCAATTGAGGATCTTCAAGGAGGAACATTCACAATAAGTAATGGTGGAGTTTATGGGTCTATGCTTTCAACACCTATATTAAACCTTCCACAATCTGGGGTACTAGGAATGCATAATATTGTTGAAAGACCTGCCGTTGTTGATGGAGAAATTAAAATAAGACCAATAATGTATTTAGCATTGTCGTATGATCATAGAATTATTGATGGTAAAGAGTCAGTGTCATTTCTTAAAATGATAAAGGAAAATTTAGAGGACCCGAGAAGGTTGTTTTTGGATATTTAGATGTCAGAAAAATTTCAAGCAGTAGTAATTGGTGGTGGACCTGGTGGATATGTTTGTGCGATTAGACTTTCTCAATTAGGATTGAAAACAGCATGTATAGAATCTAGAGGTTCTTTAGGAGGCACCTGCTTAAATGTTGGCTGTATACCATCAAAGAGTTTGTTAAATTTATCTGAGGAATTTCATAAAGTTAAGGGATTGGCTAACAAAGGAATAGAAGTAGGAGATGTTAAGCTAAACCTTGATAAAATGATGAAAAGTAAAGATAAAGCTGTAACTGTTCTTACAAAAGGGGTTGAATTTTTATTTAAGAAAAACAAAGTAACTTATTTCAAAGGTTATGGTAGTTTCAAATCTCAAAACGAAATTTCAATTAAAGATAATGAAAATAAAGAGACTATTATACAATCTGAAAAAACTATAATAGCCACAGGATCAGTAGCTACTTCATTACCAGGAATTGAAATTGATGAGCAAAAAATAGTTTCTTCGACTGGTGCATTAAAGCTTGAAAAAGTTCCAAATAAAATGGTTGTTGTAGGCGGCGGTTATATTGGATTAGAAATGGGATCGGTTTGGTCAAGACTGGGTTCTGAAGTACAGGTGGTAGAGTTTTTAGATCACATCACACCAGGTATGGATAAAGAAATATCCTCAGAATTTATGAAAATTCTAAAGAAACAAGGCATAAAGTTTAATATGCAAAATAAAGTTGAAAAAATTAAAAAAAATAAATCTGGAGTAACAGTATCCACTGTAGATAAAGAAGGAAATAAAAATGATTTAGATTGTGATGTAGTTTTAATTTCTGTTGGTAGGAAGGCAAATACTGAGGGGTTAAATTTAGAAACTGTTGGAGTTGAACTGGACGATAGAAAAAGAATTAAAACTGATAAATCATTTAAAACAAATTTAGAGAATATATATGCAATTGGTGATGTAATATCAGGACCCATGCTTGCTCATAAAGCTGAAGATGAAGGTATTGCTGTTGCTGAAAATATTGCAGGACAATCAGGGCATGTCAATTATGATACTATTCCAGGTGTTGTATATACCACACCAGAAGTTGCAGCGATTGGTAAAACTGAGGAACAATTAAAAGATTCTAAAATGAAATATAAAGTTGGAAAATTTTCATTTATGGCTAATTCAAGAGCTAAAGCTATTGATGATGCAGAAGGATTTGTGAAGATTTTAGCTGATGAAAAAACAGATAAAGTGTTGGGTGCTCATATAATAGGTCCTCATGCTGGTGAGTTGATTGCTGAAATTGGCGTTGCCATGGAATTTGGAGCTAGTTCAGAGGATATAGCACGTACATGTCATGCTCACCCAACTTTTTCAGAGGCAGTAAAAGAGGCAGCTTTATCAGTAGATAAAAGAGCAATACACTCTTAATTTTTTTTCATATTATAAAATATGAAATATCCGATTCTGTTACCAAATATATTTAATTATCCATTCACATATGAAAGTAATTTAGATTTAAAAATTGGTGAATATGTGTCAGTACCCTTTGGTAAAAATAAACTTACTGGAGTGGTATGGGATAAATTAGAAGAAAATGAACAAAAAAAATTTAAATTAAAAAAAGTTTTTAAGAAATTAAAAGTTAAACCACTAAAAAAAACAACTATAAACTTTTTAAATTGGTTTTCAGAATACAATATTATTCCTAAGGGTATGGCTTTAAAATTGATGCTATTGAGCAACAATGCAATTGAAGACAATATAAAAAATAATTTTCAAGTTTTTGAAAGCAATATAAAAAATAATTCAATAAAACTCTCTGAGGACCAAAAGAGATCTCTAAAGGAAATGGTCATTTTAAACAATAAATTTAGAGTACACGTATTACAAGGAACAACTGGCTCTGGAAAAACTTTTGTTTATTTTGAGGCATTAAAATCAATAATAAAGAAGGGCTTTCAAGGCTTAATATTATTACCAGAGATAGGACTAACGGGCCAATTTGAGCAAAAATTTGTTGAATATTTTGGTTTTAATCCAGCTGTCTGGCATTCGGGAATATCAAAAAAGAAAAAAGAAATAATATGGAATGGAATTTCTAATGGAAAAATTCAAGTTATAATTGGAGCAAGATCGTCTTTATTTTTACCATTTAAAAAACTTGGAATAATTATTGTTGATGAAGAACACGATCAATCATTTAAGCAAGATGAAGGGATAACCTACAACGCGAGAGACATGGCAATAGCCAGAGCATCATTTGAAAATATTCCAATAAATCTTATAACTGCAGTTCCATCTGTTGAAACATATGAAAATATAAAAAAAGGAAAATATGGTTTATCTAGATTAAACCAGAGATATCAAAATGCTTCTCTCCCTAATTATGAAATTATAAATTTAAATAATTCTAAGTTGGAAAAACAATCGTGGTTATCAAATGAAATTATTAAAAAGGTAAATTCTCATTTAGAAAAAAAGGATCAAGTTTTATTTTTTTTAAACAGACGTGGGTTTTCACCACATGTATTATGCAATAAATGTTACACAAGTTTTTCATGTCCAAACTGTAGTATCAATTTAGTCTATCATAAAAATAAAGGTAATTTGCTTTGTCATTACTGTGGATATAAATCTCATTTGAAAAGAGACTGTCCAAAAGAAGGAAATTGTGAATTTATTTTTAGTGGTCCTGGTGTTGAAAGAATATCAGACGAAGTAAAAAGAAAATTTCCAGATAAGAAAATTGAAATCTTTTCAAGTGATACAATGAATAAAAAAGACTCAATGGATAAGTTGGATAAAATTATTAAAAATGAAACTAATATTTTAGTTGGAACTCAATTAATTTCAAAAGGATTTCATTTTCCAAGTTTAAATTGTATTGTAGTTGTCGACATCGATCTTTCATCTCAAGGACACGATTTGAGAGGAGCTGAAAAGAATTTACAACTTTATCACCAACTTTCAGGAAGAGCGGGAAGAACTGGGAAACCAGCTACGGTTTATTTTCAAACTTATAATCATGATACAAAAGTGATTGATGATATTACTAATAAAAATCCTGATATTTTTTTAGAAAGAGAGTTAGAGATTAGAAAAAAAAATAAACTTCCACCTTTTCAAAGATTTATCTCACTAATTCTTACAGGTGAAAATGAGCATAAATTAGAAACAGAGGCTTTAGGATTTAAAAATTTTATAGAAACTAAAATTGAAGGAAAAGTATTGGGCCCAGTAAATGCACCCATATTTAGATTGAAGAGAAAATTTAGAGTTAGATTGTTAATAAGAGGAATTAAATCAATGAAAGTACAAAACTCAATCGCAAAAATTATACCAAATTATAAGTTTGCGTCTGGAATAAAACTTTCAGTTGATGTTGACCCTATAAACTTCAATTAATGAGTAAAAAAACGCCTTTTTATCAAATCGGTTACTTGAAGACATAAAGGTCATATGCTAATTAAAGCCTGATTTTAATTTAATCTTCAACATTATAGAGGAACTAAGTTGAGCAAAGACAAGGGATTTTCAATAACTTCAGCCGAAAGATATTCGCTTGCACTTTATGAGCTATCCAACGAAAGCAATCTTTTGACTCAAATTGAGGAACAGTGTTCATCTGTCTTAGAATTGATAAACACAAGTGATGACTTTAAAAATTTAATTAAAGATCCAACAACAAAACAGGATGATTTATTAAAGATTACAAATTCAATTTCAGAAAATTATAAATTTGAAACTTTATTTAAAAATTTTTTAAATTTTTTAATTCAAAAAAGAAGGTTCTTTTTTTTAGAGAGAATTCTTAAAAGTTTTGTTGAGATATGTTCAAAAAAAAGAGGTGAACTTAAGGCAGAATTAAAATCAGCAAAAGAATTATCTAATGATGAAATAACTAAAATTACAGAGGAGCTAACTAAAAATTTTAGCTCAAAAATAAAATTAAACTACAAATATGATAAAAGTTTAATAGGAGGTTTAGTACTTCAAGTAGGAAGTACTATGGTTGACACCTCAATTAAAAATAAATTACAACAAATTGAAAACAGAATGATAGAGGCATAAATGGAAATCAATCCTTCAGAAGTTACAAAAATATTAAAAGAACAAATTAAAAATTTTGGTGAAAAGACAGAGGTTACTGAAGTTGGCCAGGTATTATCCGTTGGAGATGGTATTGCTAGAATCTATGGCTTAGATAATGTTCAGGCCGGTGAGATGGTTGAGTTTGCTGATGGTTCAAAAGGTATGGCTCTTAACTTGGAAAGTGAAAATGTTGGTGTTGTAATTTTTGGTGACGACAGAAATATTAAAGAAGGTGATGTTGTTAAAAGAACAGGAAATATTGTTGATACACCAGTAGGAAAAGAGCTTTTAGGTAGAGTGGTTGATGGTCTTGGAAATCCAATTGATGGAAAAGGAGCGCTTGATAAAAGTGTTAAAAAAACAAGGGTAGAAGTTAAAGCCCCTGGTATTATTCCGAGACAATCAGTTAGTGAACCAATGCAAACTGGCTTAAAATCAATTGATAGTTTAGTGCCAATTGGAAGAGGTCAAAGAGAATTAATTATTGGAGATAGACAGACAGGCAAAACTGCTGTTGCTGTCGATGCAATTATAAATCAGAAAAAAATTAATGAGTCAGGTGATGAGAAACAAAAATTATACTGTATCTATGTTGCAGTAGGTCAAAAAAGATCAACAGTGAGACAAATTCAAAAAACTTTAGAAGAAGCTGGAGCAATGGAATACACAACTATTGTTGCTGCTACAGCATCAGACTCAGCGCCACTACAATTTTTAGCTCCTTATACAGGTTGTGCAATGGGTGAGTATTTTAGGGATAATGGAATGCACGCCTTAATTATTTACGATGATCTATCGAAACAAGCTGTTGCATATAGACAAATGTCTCTTCTTTTAAGAAGACCTCCAGGAAGGGAAGCTTACCCAGGAGATGTATTTTATCTGCACAGTAGATTATTAGAAAGAGCTGCAAAACTTAGTGATGAACATGGTGGAGGATCATTAACTGCACTCCCGATAATTGAAACACAAGGAGGTGATGTTTCTGCATTTATTCCAACAAATGTGATTTCAATTACAGATGGCCAAATATTTTTAGAAACAGAGCTTTTTAACCAAGGTATTAGACCAGCAATTAACGTTGGATTGTCTGTATCGAGGGTTGGATCTTCAGCTCAAACAAAAGCCATGAAAAAAGTATCAGGCTCCATGAAACTTGAGTTAGCTCAGTATAGAGAAATGGCTGCTTTTGCTCAATTTGGATCAGATTTAGATGCTTCTACACAACAGCTACTTAATAGAGGTTCTAAATTGACAGAACTTTTAAAGCAAAAACAATATTCACCACTGACAGTTGCAGAGCAAGTAGTATCTGTTTTTTGTGGAGTTAAAGGTTATTTGGATGACATAGATTTAAAAGATATTGCAGAGTTCGAAACAAAAATAATTGAAAAATGCAAATCTGATAAGCCTGAAATAATTGACTCTATCCAAAGTTCTGGAAAACTTGAAGAAGACAAAGAAAAACTATTAATAGAAGTAATTACTCAACTTAAACAAAACTTTAAATCATAATAATAAATGGCAAGTCTAGACGATTTAAAAAAAAGAATAGCGAGTGTTAAGTCTACACAGAAAATTACAAAGGCTATGAAGATGGTTGCTGCAGCTAAACTTAGAAAAGCTCAAGAAAGTGCAGAAAAAGGAAGGCCTTATTCAGAAAAAATGAATAATGTTATTTTAAATTTGTCTAGTGGAATATCAGATAAAGAGAATGCTCCAAAACTTTTATCAGGGACAGGAAATGACAAGGTTCACTTATGTGTTGTAATGACATCAGATAGAGGATTATGTGGAGGTTTCAATTCTAATATAATTAAAAAAGCTAAAAGTTACTTCTCGAAAATTTTAAGCGAGGGAAAAGAACTTAAAATCATAACTGTAGGCTCAAAAGGAAATGATCAGTTAAAGAGAATGTATGGCGATAAAATTATTGAGAATATTTCTTTCAAGGAGTCAAAAAATGCTAATTATTTTGATGCTGACAAAGTTGGTAAAATAGTAATAGATAAATTTGAGAGTAGTGAATTTGATATATGCACTATTTTTTATAATCAATTTAAAAACGTAATTACTCAAATTCCTCAAGCCCAACAGATAGTCCCTCTAAATAGTGAAGATAGTGAAGATAATACTTCAGAGGAAAGTTATGAATTTGAACCAGATGAAGATGAAATTTTAAGTAATTTATTGCCAAAAAATATTTCAACACAAATATTTAAAGCAATGTTAGAGAATTCAGCTAGCGAACAAGGATCAAGGATGAGTGCAATGGACAATGCAACCCGTAACGCAGGTGAAATGGTTGACAAACTTACTATCCAATATAATAGAAGTCGTCAGGCAGCAATTACAAAAGAACTAATAGAAATCATATCAGGAGCAGAAAGTTTATAATTATGAGCAAAGGAATAATCACACAAGTTATTGGAGCAGTAGTTGACGTAAAATTTGATGGAGAACTTCCAGAAATTCTAACAGCATTGGAATGTAAAAATGGAGATAACAGGTTAGTTTTAGAGGTTGCTCAACATCTAGGTGAAACAACAGTTAGAACAATTGCAATGGATGCTACTGAAGGATTAAAAAGAGGTGATGAAGTAATGAATACTAATGCTCCTATTCAAGTACCTGTTGGACCTGAAACTCTTGGAAGAATTATCAATGTAATTGGTGAGCCAATAGATGAAAGAGGCGAAGTTAAAACAAAAGAAAGTTGGCCAATTCACAGAGCAGCCCCTGAATTTAATGATCAGTCAACTGAAACAGAAATTCTTGTAACTGGTATAAAGGTTATTGACCTTTTAGCACCTTATGCAAAAGGTGGAAAAATTGGATTATTTGGTGGAGCTGGAGTAGGTAAAACAGTTTTAATTATGGAATTAATTAATAACGTTGCAAAAGCTCACGGAGGATTTTCAGTTTTTGCAGGAGTGGGTGAACGAACTAGAGAAGGAAACGACCTTTATCATGAGATGATGGACTCTGGAGTAATAAAAAAAGATGGTCCTGGATCTAAAGCTGCATTAGTTTATGGACAGATGAACGAGCCTCCAGGGGCAAGAGCAAGAGTTGCACTTACAGGTTTAACGGTAGCTGAGTATTTCAGAGATCAAGAAGGTCAAGACGTTCTTTTCTTTGTTGATAACATTTTTAGGTTTACTCAAGCAGGCTCAGAGGTTTCTGCTCTTTTAGGAAGAATTCCGTCTGCAGTTGGATATCAACCAACACTAGCTACAGATATGGGAAATCTACAGGAAAGAATTACAACAACAAACAAGGGTTCAATTACATCAGTTCAAGCAATTTATGTACCAGCTGACGACTTAACTGATCCAGCCCCAGCGACTTCGTTTGCGCACTTGGATGCAACGACTGTACTTTCAAGACAGATCGCTGAAATTGGTATTTATCCAGCTGTTGATCCATTAGATTCTACATCCAGAATTTTGGATCCAAGAGTTGTGGGAGACGAACATTACAAGGTAGCAAGAGATGTCCAAAAAATATTACAATCTTATAAGTCACTTCAAGATATTATTGCAATTCTTGGTATGGATGAATTATCTGAAGAGGATAAATTAGTAGTTGCTAGAGCCAGAAAAATTCAAAGATTTTTATCTCAACCATTTTTTGTAGCTGAAGTTTTTACTGGTTCACCTGGAAAATTAGTTGATTTAGAATCAACTATCAAAGGTTTTGATGCTATTTGTAAAGGTGAATATGATCATTTACCAGAAGCAGCATTTTATATGGTTGGTACTATTGAGGAAGCAATTGAAAAAGCTAAGAAAATGGAAAAAGAAGCGGCTGCTTAATGAGCGAAGAATTTAAAATTGAAATTGTAAATCCAGAAAAATCTTTTTTAGTAAAAGATGATGTTTCCGAAGTTGTTGTACCTGCCTATGAAGGAGAAATGGGAATATTAAAAGATCATATTTCAATTATTTCTTTTTTAAAGCCTGGAATTATAAAAATTTTATCAAAATCAGGTAATGAAAGTTATTATATTGAAGATGGCATTGTTGAATTTAAAAATAATAATCTTTCAATTCTAACTAGCTCCATATTTAATATTGCTGATATGGATAAATCCAAACAACAAGATTTATTGAAACAAGCTGAGGAAGAATCTGGTAAGGAAGAAATAAGTGACCAGTCTAGGTATTTAATTGATCAGAAAATCGAAGTTTTAAAAACGCTCAATTAGATTAATTTTTCAACTTTTTTTTGTACTTCTTTGTATACATGCAGCTTAAAATCTACTACTACTTTAGTTAGTTGATCTAGCTCTATCCATTTCCAATCTAAAAACTCTGGATGATGTGTGTTAATATTAATTTCCTTATCCTCACCAGTAAATCTCATTAAAAACCATTTTTGTTTCTGCCCTCTATATTTACCCTTCCAAATAATACCTAGTAGACGTTCTGGAAGTTCATAAGTTATCATGCCATCCAACTCTCTTATAAGTTTAACACTTTTGATACTAGTTTCCTCTTCTAGCTCTCTATAAGCAGCCTTTAAAAAATCTTCACCAAAGTCAACTCCTCCCTGAGGCATCTGCCAAAAATCTTTTGGATTATCAATTCTTTTTGCTACAAATACTTTGTTTTCTTCATTTAAAACTACAATTCCCACACCACTTCTTAGTGGTAAGCTACTATATTTCTTATCCATGTTATCCGTTGAGTAACTTAATGGCGTAACTTAGTTGATTGTCTGTGTCACTCTTTATCTTAAAATCATCTCCATCTTCATTGATTTCAATATCAGGTCTGACACCGATCTCAGAAATAGACTTTCCAGACGGCAGATAATATTTTGCAACAGTTAATCGTATAGCACCTTTATTTTTAAGTGGAATGATAGATTGTACAGATCCTTTTCCATAACTGTTTTCTCCAACAATTATTGCTCTTTTATGGTCCTTAAGTGCACCAGCTACTATTTCAGAGGCAGAGGCTGAACCGTAATTAATCAATACCAACAATGTTTTTCCATCTGTGATATCTCCTTTTTTAGCAAACCATTTTCTATTTTCTGATTGTTTTCTACTTTTTGTAGATACTATCTCCCCATTATCTAAAAAAAAATCTGAGATTGTTATAGCTTGAGATAATAGTCCTCCTGGATTATTCCTTAGATCTAAAATAAACGCATTTACACTTTCATTTTTATTTAATTTTTTAACCTGTTTCTCAATTTGATCGCTACTATTTTCATTAAATGATGTAAGTCTTATATATCCTATATTATTTTCTAAAATTTCAGATTTGACTGATTTAATTTCTATTATTTCTCTAACAATATTAAATGTTAGTGCTTTTTTTTCTCCTCTTCGCCTCACAGTTAGTTCTATTCCAGAACCAACCGGCCCCCTCATCAAATCTACAGCTTCTGCTAAGGATTTGCCTTGTACTTGAATGTTATTTATTTTTACAATGTAATCACCAGCTTTTAGTCCTGCCTTTGAAGCGGGTGTATCATCTATAGGTGATATTACCTTAACTACACCAGCCTCCATACTTACTTCAATACCTAGACCTCCAAATTCACCACTTGTCTCCGTTTGCATCTGTTCAAGAATTTTTGGTGACATGTATGCTGAGTAAGGATCAAGAGATTGAAGGAGACCATTGATAGCCGAGTCCATACTTTCAGACTGATTTATCTCATCTACGTACTCTTTATTTATTTTTTCTAGGACTTCACCAAAAAGATCAATTTTTTTATAAATATCAGTCTCAGCTGTATTTACGCTGCTATTAAAAAAAAAAACAGATAAAAAAATTATTAAATATGCTTTAAATAATTTCATATCATAACTTTTTCTTTCGGAATAAATTCTGACCAAATTTTTTCAAGTTCATAAAATTTTCTTTTTTCAGGATGAAAAATATGAACAATTAAATCTATACCATCAACTAATTTCCATTCATTACTTTGTTTGCCCTCAATCTTAGAATCTGGAACTCCATTTGTTTTCAATTTTTCTAAAACTTGTTCTGATAATGACTGAATATGTCTTGAAGAGGTGCCGCTGGCAATAATCATATAATCAGCCATTGAACTCTTATCTTTTAAATCAATTGTTATTATGTTCTGTGCTTTATTAAGATCTAGAGTGTTGATTACAATTTTTTTAAGATCTGAATTTTTATCCATTAATTAGATTTAGACTATCAAATTTTTCTTAATTGAGAAGATGAAATGTTGACTTTTTTAAATTCAATAAATTTAAGCACATCTTTATTAAGCTGCTTAAATGTCTTTGATTTTAATGAATTTTTTTTATATCCATGACGATCAAATACTAAAATGTTGCATTTTTGTGAAATTAATTTCGACTTATGCCACTTGTGGAAGCTAATTAAATTATCTGCACCCATTAAAAAATAGATTTCAATATTTTTATTTTTTTTTAAGTGGTTGATGAGATCAATGGTTTTGTTTGATTTAATTAAATTTTCATAAAATTTCACTTTTATAAATGAATTTGAGCCAATAATACGTCTACATCCTTTGATTCTTTTTAAAACCGTTGTTTCACTTTCAGCTTTAAAGGGATTTTTTTTTGTTATAGCCCAGATTATATTCTGAAGTTGAAATCTCTTTTTGGCTTCTTTAGATATTGCTAAGTGTCCTTTATGTGCAGGATCAAAAGAACCTCCCAGAACCCCGATTTTGATTTTTTTAGTATTCAATTTATTTTCTTGTTTTTCCTTTGCTTGTAATTTCATATTTATAAGAAACTAATTGATTTAATCCTACAGGTCCTCTCGGAGGTAATATATTTGTAGAAATTCCTACTTCTCCACCGAATCCAAATTCTCCACCGTCAGCAAATTGAGTTGATGTATTATGCATAGCAATCGAGCTTTTAATATTTCTTAAAAAGTTTTTGGCTGTTTTTTTATTATTTGTAATTATACAATCTGTATGCATTGTTCCATATTTGTTTATATGATCAATACTTTCTTCAAGATTATTTACAATTTTTACTGATACTGCAGGTGCTAAATATTCTGTGGACCAATTTTTTTCTTTAGCTGGCAATATTTTCCCTCTGTAATACTTTTTTAAAAACCTATCTCCATATATTTTGCAATTTTTATTTTGTAGCTCTTTCAAGATTGGATTACAGAAGCCTTTTGCAACTTTTTTATGAATCAGAATAGTTTCTGTTGCACCACAAATACTTGTATTTCTTAATTTTGCATTATAAACAACTTTTTTTGCCATAGTTAAAGTTGCATCTTTATCAACATATGTATGACAAAGTCCTTCAAGGTGCCCGATAATGGGTACACTAGATAAATCTTGAACTCTTTTTACTAAATTTTTTCCACCTCTTGGAATAATTACATCAATATATTTTTTCATACCTGATAGCATAATATCCACTACTCTTCTCTGTTTTGTATCAATGAATTGAATAAAGTTTTCGTCAACTTTATTAACTTTAAGTGCTTTTCGAAAAATCTTTGCTAAAATTTTATTAGTATTTATTGCTTCTGAGCCACCTTTCAAAATTACTGGATTTCCTGATTTAAAGCATAGACTAGCTACATCAGAGGTAACGTTTGGCCTACTCTCGTAAATAACTCCAATTACTCCTATAGGTATTGATATTTTTGTAATATTCAAACCATTAGGCCTTTTCCATTTTTCTAAAGTATTTCCAACTGGATCTTTTAATTTTGCAATTTTAATAATTGAATTTTGAATATCTTTTAACTTAGTTTCATTTATTAAAAGTCTACTAATTAAATTATTTTTAATACCTATTTTTCTGGCATAATTTGTATCTTTTAAGTTTTGCTTAAGTATTAATTTTTTTTCATTACCTAATAATTCTGCGTATTTATTTAATACTTTATTTTTGATTTTTGTATCAATTTTCTGTTCAAAAGCTTTTCTTGCTTTTCTTCCAACTAAATTCATATATTTGATCATTTAAACTTCCACCATATCATCTTTATGAATTACTTCCGATTTAGAAACATAACCTAATAATTTTTCAATTTGATTTGAATGATGACCCATAATTTTAATTATTTCATCAGAAGTGAATGAACTTAATCCTCTCGCACATTCAACATTCTTCTTATCCAAAATTTTTATATGATCCCCTTTATTAAATTTTCCTGAAATCTTTTTTATTCCAGCAGCTAGTAAACTTTTGCCTGATTGTAGAGCTTTCTTTGCTCCATCATCAATAATAATTTCTCCTTTTGGTGCTATCGAGCTTATTATCCATTTTTTTCTCGCGTCAAGTTTTGAGACCTTAGGACTAAACCAGGTGCACTCATTTTGCTCAATTATTTTTGTGATTGGGTTATTATGTAGCCCATTTGCAATGACCATACTACTACCTGCTAGTTGACAAATTTTTGCAGCCTCAATCTTAGTTTGCATACCTCCACTACCAAATTCATTCATACCTTTAATATTTACATTGCTTAAATCTTTTTTTAAATCTTTAACTATCTTAAGTAATTTTGCGTCTTTAAAAATTTTGGGGTTTTTTGTGTAAAGTCCATCAACATCGGAAAGAAGAATTAAGGTATCTGCGTTAGTAATTTGTGTAACTCTAGATGCCAACCTGTCGTTATCTCCATACTTTATTTCTGTTGTAGCTATAGTATCATTTTCATTTACTATTGGGATAAATCCTAAGTCGAACAAATTTTCAAAAGTCCTTTTGGCATTTAAAGATCTTCTTCTTTCCTCTGTATCTTCAAGAGTAAGAAGTATTTGAGAAATGTTAAGTTTAAATCTAGCAAATGTTTGTGAAAATAAATTCATTAACTCAATTTGACCTATAGATGCAATAGCTTGACTTTGATCTAGTTTAATATTTTTTTTATTATAATTCATTTTTTTACAACCAAGAGCTATTGCACCTGAACTCACAATTACAACTTTTTGATTTCTATCCCTTAATTTTTTGATATCTTTTGCAAAACTTGATAGCCATTTCTTTCTAATTTTTTTATTTTTATCTACAATGAGTGAAGAACCGATTTTCACAACAATTATTTTAGAATTTTTAAGATACATAAGATAAAAGTTTAGCCTTTATTTTAGATATAGAACTTTTTTCTAAAGTTGTCATAGTCAATATCTCACATTTTTTATTTTTGGAAAAATGATCAATTACCTCTTTTGCAGTTTCCTCATCAACTAAATCAATTTTATTTAGCACTATAAGCTCTTTTTTATCTAATAATTTAGAGCTGTAGCTTTTTAATTCATTTTTGACCTGATCGTAAGACTCATTGAGATCAATATTTGTAATGTCAATTAAATGTAAAAGCGATTTACATCTTTCAATGTGTTTTAAAAATTGAATCCCAAGACCTACACCTTCATGTGCTCCTTCCACCAATCCAGGTATATCCGCAATTGTAATTTCTTTATCATCATAAGAAGCAACACCAAGATTAGGATTTAATGTAGTAAATCTGTAATTTGCTATTTTTGGATTTGCGTTTGTAAGTGCGGCGAGCAAGCTAGACTTACCTGCATTTGGTAAACCGATTATACCGATGTCTGCAATTGTTTTCAGTTGAAGCCAAATTATAAAATCTTCCCCAACAGTTCCTTTAGTAAACTTTCTTGGAGCTCTATTCGTTGAACTTTTAAATCTGGTATTTCCAAGACCGCCTTTACCACCATTTGCTGCAATAAATTCTTCTCCTTTTTTGCTAAAATCAAAAAGTAATGTCTTATTGTCTTCTTCAAAGACTTGTGTACCGAGGGGAACTTTTAGAACTAGATCATCACCACTTTTTCCAGTCCTATTTTGTCCTGCACCATTTTCACCTCTTTCTGCTTTATGATGCTGCTGATATCGATAATCAATTAAGGTATTTAAATTTTCCTCAGACTTTAAAACTATTGATCCACCTTTACCGCCGTCTCCACCATCTGGACCTCCAAATTCAACATATTTCTCTCTTCTGAAACTTGGGGATCCATCTCCACCATTACCAGCTTTAATATAAATTTTGACTTGATCTAGAAATTTCATAATACAACATCTACTTTGGTTGTACTATTAATTGGGTTTTACTGAAACGAAAGTTCTATCTGCTTTTGATTTTTTGAATACAACTTTACCTTTAACTACTGAAAAAATAGAATGATCTTTACCCATGCCTACATTCTCACCAGGAAAAATTTTAGTTCCTCTTTGTCTTACAATTATATTACCAGGTACGACTGTTTCACCGCCATATTTTTTAACACCCAATCTTCGTCCGGCACTATCTCGTCCGTTTCTTGATGATCCACCTGCTTTTTTTGTTGCCATAATTTACCTTGTTTTATTTGCTTACCGCTTCTTTAGTTTCTTCTTTTTTTGGCTTCTTAGAAACTTTTTCAGCTTCAGATAAAACTTTACCATCTTTTGAAAAAATTTTATTTATTCTTATCATAGAATACTCTTGTCGATGTCCATTTTTTCTTCTTGAATTGTGTCTTCTTCTTTTTTTAAAAATTAGTATAGTTCTATTTTTACTGTTTTTAATTAAATCAGCCTCGACTTTTGCTCCACTTACATGAGGAGCTCCGACCTCAATAGATTTATCATCACCATATGCTAGGATTTCATTAAATTCAATTTTTGTTTCAGGTTTTGAATCTGGAAGCTTCTCTACCTTAAGAATTTCTCCAGACTTAACTTTGTATTGTTTTCCACCTGTTTTTATAACTGCGTAAGACATAGTATGAATATTTATTTAAGTATCCGGAATATAGTTGTAGCCAAGTTTTAGTCAAGCCGAATTAACTAGAAATTATCCTTTAAATCTCGCAGTTTTGAAAAGGTTTTGACATCTTTTGCTCTTAGAAAGATATTGCAATCCAATTCTTCTTTAAGTGTAGACGGAATTGTGGGCAAGCTGTTCTTTAACTTTATTTGAATATTTTGTATTTTTTTTTTAAGATTTAAATTTTCAGAATCATGTTTGATACAAAATTTTGAATTATTAAGAGTATATTCGTGGCCACAATAAATTTCAGTATCAAGAGGCATAGCTTTAATCTTATTTAAAGAACTAAACATTTGTTCGTAAGTGCCTTCAAAAATTCTCCCACAGCCAAGGGAAAAAAGAGTATCTCCAGTAAATAGTAATTTATCTTTATAAAAATGAAAACAAATATGGCCCTTAGTATGTCCAGGAACATGAATTATTTTAGCTAC
>CACLDI010000015.1 GCA_902605605.1 uncultured Pelagibacteraceae bacterium | reverse complement strand
AGCTTGGAGGTACAACACCATTAGAAGTTATTCTGAAGTTTCCTAAGAAAGAAAAAGAAAAAAAATCGGCTGAAGATGATGAGTTTGAGGACTGGGGAGATGAAAATGATAAAAACGATGATAAATATTGGTTTACTAAAGATAAAATTGATAAAATTGCATCCGTTCATAATTACTTAGATGGTCTTCCAGAAATTGGAAAAGTTTTATCTTTTTCATCAATTATTGATGTGGCAACCCAATTAAATAACAATAAACCTTTAGGTACTTTAGAAATGGGTGTTCTTTATTCTAAAATACCTGAAAGTATTAAAACAGAAATTATTGATCCATATCTTTCAATAGAAAATAATGAAGCAAGAATTAGCTTAAGAATAATAGACTCTCAAGAAAATTTAAAAAGGAACGATTTAATTAATAAGATAAATTTTGATCTTAAAGACAAGATTGGTTTAGAAGAAAATGAATATCAACTCGCTGGGGTATTAATTTTATTTAATAATTTATTACAAAGCTTATTTAAATCACAAATACTTACTTTGGGATTGGTAATGATTGGGATTTTTATAATGTTTTTAATTCTATTTAGAAATATAAAATTATCTTTAATAGGAGTTGTACCAAATTTCATTGCTGCATTTTTCATACTTGGAATTATAGGTTTGCTAGAAATTCCTTTAGATATGATGACTATTACCATTGCTGCAATTACAATTGGTATAGCAGTAGACAATAGTATTCATTATATTTATCGTTTTAAAGAGGAGTTCAATAAGATTAAAGATTATAATAAAACATTGCAATTATGTCATTCAACAGTAGGGGTTGCAATCTTAAACACTTCAATCACAATTGTTTTTGGATTTTCAATTTTAGTTTTGTCTAAATTTATCCCCACAATTTATTTTGGTATGTTTACTGGTTTAGCAATGTTGTTTGCTATGATCTCGGTATTAACTTTACTGCCTGCATTGATCTTGATTATAAAACCCTTTGGTAAATCAGCTTAATGTTAGAAACTTTTGTAGATTTTTACAAAACAACTTCCATTGTAGATTTGATTTACTTGGCCATCACTATTTGGTCTTTGATAAGTTGTTATAAAAAAGGTTTTATATTAAGTATCCTATCTATGGCAAAGTGGCTTTTGGCTTATGTGATAACTCTAATTCTATTTCCAAGAGTTAAACCTTATGTAAAGGATATGATAGATAATGAATATGTATTGGATATTGGTCTTGGTATAACAATTTTTATTGTAGTTATTTTTTTAGTATTGTTAGTTAACAAAGGTATTAGTAAAGCTGTTAGATACACTGGGATTGGTGGGTTAGATACATCTTTTGGATTCTTTTTTGGCTTTATAAAAGCTTATATAATTTCTGTTTGCATTTTTTCAGGTATTCATATTGTTTATAATTATGATAAATGGCCAATAAATATTGACAAATCATACGCCTTTCCATATTTAGAAAAAGGTAGTAATTATCTGATTAAAGAATTTCCTAATGAAAAAACATATCAAGAATCTAGAGAAAAAATTGAAGAGCTTTGATCCAAAATTAAAAGAAGAATGTGGTGTATTTGGTATTAGCAATGCAAAAGACGCTTCTGCTTTAACTGCACTTGGACTACATGCTTTACAACATCGAGGACAAGAAGGTTGTGGAATTGTAAGTTTTGATGGTGAGAAATATTATTCTGAAAAAAGATTTGGTTTAGTTGGAGACAATTTTAATAAAGAAAAAGTTTTAAATAATTTAAAAGGTAATTACGCCATAGGTCATAATCGATATAGTACAACTGGTAATAATACTTTACGAAATATCCAGCCTTTTTTTGCTGATACTAATGCGGGGGGAATTGGAGTTTCTCATAATGGAAATTTAACTAATTCAATTTCTTTGAGAAAAAAATTAGTTGAGGAAGGAGCTATTTTTTATACCACTTCAGATACAGAAACTATCGTACAATTGATTGCAAAATCAAAGAGATCAAAAACTATCGATAAAGTGATTGATGCAATTTTTCAAATTCAAGGTGGATATGCTTTAGTAATGCTTACTCAAAACTCTCTTATTGGAGTAAGAGATCCATATGGCATTAGACCTTTGTTAATTGGAAAATTGGGAAGTAGTTATGTACTAGCTTCAGAAACTTGTGCATTTGATATTATTGGAGCAAACTTTGTAAGAGAAGTAGAAAATGGTGAAATTGTTTTGATTGAAAACAATCAACTGACTAGCATCAAACCTTTTCCACCTAGAAAAGTAAGACCATGTGTTTTTGAATATATCTATTTTGCAAGACCTGATAGCTTAATAGATAATAAGACTGCTTATGAACATCGAAAAAATTTAGGAAAAGAACTTGCAAAAGAAAACGATATTGACGCTGATATTGTAGTACCAGTTCCAGACTCTGGTAATGCAGCAGCGCTTGGTTTTTCTCAAAAGACTAAAATGAACTTTGAACATGGTTTGATAAGAAACCATTACGTGGGTCGAACTTTTATTGAACCAAGCCAAAAAATTAGGAGCTTAGGTGTTAAGCTTAAATTAAATGCAAATCAAACTACTATTAAAAATAAAAAAATTATTTTAATTGATGACTCGCTTGTCAGAGGGACTACTTCTCATAAAATAGTAAAAATGTTATACGATGCAGGTGCAAAAGAGATTCACGTTAGAATAGCGTGTCCGGAAATTAGATATCCTGATTTTTATGGTGTGGATACTCCAACTAAAAAAGAATTATTAGCTGCAAATAAAACAAATGATGAAATTTGTGAGTATATTGGTGCTAAATCTTTAAAATTTTTGTCTATTGATGGTTTATATAGAGCTATTGGTTTTGATAAGCGAAGTGACGCTTACCCTCAATTAACAGATCATTATTTTACAGGAGATTATCCAGTTAAACCGGTTGACGAGCTAGGAGATAGTAAAATAACACAATTATCTTTGTTAAGTACTGCCTCGAATAACTAGTAAGATAAAAACAGTTCTTTAAAAAAAAATAAAAGATACTATTAAAAAAAAATGATTAATAACAAAGAAAAAATAATTGAGTATTTTAAATCTGGAGTAAAACAGATTAAAGATTTTAAAATTGGAATTGAGCATGAAAAATTTCTATTTAATAAAAAAAATAATAAACGAGTAGATTATTCTAAAATTAAAGAAATGTTCAATGCATTATTGGAGTTTGGATGGAACCCAGTTTTTGAAAAAAATAATATTATTGCACTTAACAAAGGTGGAAAAAACATAACACTTGAGCCTGGTAATCAAATTGAATTGTCAGGCGAAAAGCTAAACCACATACATGAGGCTTGTTCAGAGTCTCAAGACTATTTATTTGAACTAAAGCAAGTTACTAAAAAACTAAATATTGAGATTGTTAGTGCTGGATTTGATCCTATATCAAAATTAGAGGAAATCCCAAACAATCCTAAACAGAGATATAAATTGATGACTAAAGATATGCCTATTGGAGGTGAATTAAGTTTAGATATGATGTATCGAACTTGTGGGACACAGTTAAATATTGATTATAGTTCAGAGCAAGATTTTATTAAAAAATTTAAAGTTGCAAATTCAATTGTGCCAATTTCTATTGCTTTATTTGCTAATTCCTCAATAGTTGAAAAGAAAAATAGTAATTATTTATCGTACCGATCAAAAGTTTGGCAAAATACTTCTAGAGGTGGACTTCCAAAATTGTTTTTTGAAAATTTAAATTTTGAAAAATATGCAGAATTTACAATGGATTTTCCCGTTTTATTTATTCAAGATAAAGATGAATATATTTCTGGGAGAAAATATATTTTTAGAGATTTTATGGAAGGTAAAATTTCAGAAATTAATAACCGATTACCTACAGAGAGTGATCTTACAACACATTTAAGTACAATTTTCACAGAGAATAGGTTAAAAAAATATATAGAGCTTAGATCTATGGATACTTGTGGTTGGGATTGCCTGTGTGCTGGACCTGCATTTAATATTGGAATGCTTTATGGTAATCTTGAAGAAGTTTACGATGTTATTTCTAAGTGGGAAACAGATAAGGTTATTAATGCATATTTAGAAGCACCAAAAAAAGGATTTAATACTCAATTAATGGGTAAAGATCTTCTTTACTGGTCATCCACACTATTAAATTTATCAAAAAAAGGTTTGGAAAATAGAGATATCTTAAGCAGAAAAGGAAACAACGAAACAATTTTTTTAAATCACTTACAAAAAGTAATTGATAATAAGACAACAAACGCAGATCATATGATTAGTAAATTTTCAGAAAATGAAAATTTAGATGAATTATATGATAAATAAAATTGTTGCTATACAAGGAAATCATCCCTCAAAATTAAATCCGGTTTCAGATACAAGTATATTTTTGGGTAATGAAATTCAAAATAAGAATTATAAAATATTCTATTATGAGCCAAAAGATCTTTCAATTATCAAGTCAAAAGTAATTGCAAAAGGTTTTTTTATTAAATTTAATTACGCAAAAAAAAAATTTTTTAAAATATTAAAAAAATGTAGTTTAGACCTTACAAAATGTAAATTTATACTTATACGCCAAGATCCTCCATTTAATCTTGAATATATTTCAACCACCTACATTTTAGACACTATTAGACATAAGGTAAAAATACTTAATAACCCTACTTCTATTAGAAATGTCTCTGAAAAATTATACTCAGCTAGGTATCAAAAATATATGCCGAGTACTATTTTTACTAAAAATATTGATGAAATAAAAAAATTTTTCAAAAAAAATAGCAGTGTTATTTTAAAACCAATTCACAGTTACAGTGGAAACGATATACATTTATTAATCAAATTTGACTCAAAAGTAATCAATAGTTTTATTAAAAAACATGATCATATAATGTTGCAAAAATTTTTACCTAAAATTAGTAAAGGTGACAAAAGAGTTTTTATAATTAATGGTAAAGTCTGTGGAGCAATCTCAAGAATTCCAAAAAAAGGTTCAATTTTGAGTAACATGAGTAAAGGTGCAATACCTATAAATATTAAACTTAGTAAGCATGAAAATAAGATATCTAGGCTAATTGCTAAAGATTTAAAAAAAGAAAATATTTTTTTTGCAGGAATAGACTTTATTGATCAAAAACTTAATGGAGATATCAATGTCACCTCCCCGACTGGACTAAAAACTCATTTTGATTTATCAGGTATAAATCTTGCTAAAATTTTTTGGAAAGAACTTAAGGCGTGAAAACTTTAAATGACCAGCAAAAAGGTTCTTTGTTAGCCTTTGTTGCTGTGATGTTTATCACTCCTGACAGTTTGTTTATAAGATTGGCTAGTGTCGATACTTGGAGTTTAGTTTTTTATAGGGGAATAATTCCTTTTTTTACTGTTTTAGTTGGGATGCTACTTATTTATAGAGCAAATTTTTTTAAAATGCTTTTCACTAGTGGTCATCATGGAATTATTTATATAATAACATTTTCTATAACGAATATTGCCTTTGTAGTTTCTATTCAAAATACTAATGTAGCTAATACATTAGTTATGATTGCTATGGCTCCTATGCTGTCAGCAATTTTAGGAGCAATATTTTTAAAAGAGATGCCAGATAGTAAAACTTGGATAGCAATCGCAGTAACTTTTTTTGCTGCGATATATATATTTTACGACTCCTTACAATTAGGGAATATTTTTGGAGATTTATTGGGACTTGTATGCGCCTTAGGATTAGCAGTTGGTGCCGTTACAATTAGATCTGCCAAGACAAAAAACCTAGTTCCTGCTGCTGTAGTCGGTAAGCTGTTGGTTGCTTTATTTGCCATTTTCTTTATTGAAACTTACACCTTAGTTGGAAGAGACCTGTTAATTGTTCCTCTAATGTGCGTAATGTGTGTTGCTATACCTTTTGTTTTAGTAACTATTGCACCAAGATTTATACCTGCAGAAGAGGTAAACTTATTCTTTTTGCTAGAAACAATCATCGGACCAATTTGGGTCTGGATGGTCATTAAAGAACAACCAAGTCTAGAAACAATTCAAGGAGGCATTGTCATCATTTTGACGATAGCTATTCACTCTTTTCTTAAATTAAAAAAATCATAGCACTATTAAAATTAACTTGATTTGGCCACAAATCAGAAATAGATAGCGATTCATATGAACAAGGTGTTAAAAAATTCGTGGGCTTTATTTTTGGGTATGGGAGCAATTATGCTCGCTTACGGTTTTCAAGGATCGCTTTTAGGAGTTCGAGCAGTTAAAGAAGAGTTTAGTCTAACTGCAACTGGATTTATGATGTCAGGTTATTTTGTTGGATATTTTATAGGAGCAATGACTATTCCTAAATTAATATCGAGAGTTGGTCATATAAGAATCTTTGCAGCTTTTGCATCAATTGCATCTTTAGTAATTTTATTTCATGCTGTGTTTGTAAGTCCATTTTTTTGGTTCCTTTTAAGAGTACTTACAGGTATCAGTATGGTCTCTATTTATACTGTTGCTGAAAGTTGGTTAAACGATAGAGCGAGTAACAAAAATAGAGGGAGTGTCTTATCAATATATATGGTGATTTTGTATGGTTCAATGGGAATAGGAATGTTTTTTTTAAACTTTAGTAATCCAAAAAATTTTGAACCTTTTATATTAATATCAATTATAACATCAGGCGCACTAATTCCAATTTTACTTACCAAAAGAAAACCTCCAACATTTAAAAAAATAGAAACTATGTCTATTCAAGAAGTTTATATTTCATCTCCCTTTGGCATGGTTAGTGCGTTTCTTTATGGAACAATCCAATCTGCATTATTTACATTGTTGGCCGTATATGCTGCAGGAATGAATTTTTCTATTTTTCATATTTCATTAGTTACATTCTTGTTAGCAATTTCTGGCGCAGTTTCACAGTGGCCAATAGGAAAAATATCAGACATGTATGATAGAAGAAAAGTAATTATTCTTGTGAGTTTTGGTGCAGCCTTTTTTGCATTATGTGCAATTTTTTCTTCTGCACAGATGTATTTACCTGAAGGACTAGGAACAAGTAAATTTTGGTTTTATATTTTTTTAATTTTGTTTGCCTTTTGTAGTTTACCGATGTTTTCATTGATCCTTGCTCACACAAATGATTTTATTCCTAAAGAAAAATTTGTTGCAGCTGGTGCAAGTTTACAATTTATTTTTGGCTTAGGTGCGATTGGTGGTCCATTTTTATGCTCAATTTTTATGGATATAGCAGGTCTAAATGGTTTTTTCATTTTTCTAATGTTTTTTCATATTTTAATTGGAGTTTATGGTGTTTACAGATCAAGAGTTAGACCAGCAGTTGAAAATCCAGACTCTCAATTCATTGCAATGCCTCAGTCAATTACGCCTGCAGGTATTGAATTGAACCCAACTACAGAGCCAATTGATGAACCAACAAAATTAGCTTCTGAAACCGCTGTTGAAGATGTAAAAGCTTCTTATAAACAATCTAACAAATTTTAATAATCAGCGTCGTTTTGTAAAGTGAACTATGTTGGCTTTATTGTTATTTTGATAAAGTATTATTATGAATAATAATGAAATTGAGAACTTGTTTGAGAAAACACGAAATCAATCGATTAAAATCGTTGAAAATCTAAGTCCAGAGGACATGAATATCCAGTCGATGGAAGATGCATCACCTATTAAATGGCATCTTGCTCACACTACTTGGTTTTTTGAAAAATTCGTTTTAAGTAAAATAAAGTCTAATTATAAATATTTTAATGAGGATTATAATTATTTATTTAATTCTTATTATGTCAAAGCAGGTCCAAGATACACAAGATCACTTCGAAACATAATTACACGCCCAGGAATTGAAGATGTTCTAGAATATAGGCAAACTATAAACCATAGAATTACAGAGTTATGTCAATCAAGTAACTCCGATTTAGATATGATTGAAGTAGGCTGTCACCATGAAATGCAACATCAAGAATTAATGTTAACAGATCTACAGCATGGTTTAAGCTTCAACCCTACTGGTCCCAAGTACGATCCAACTAAAAAAGATATTGAAAATGAAAATATTAAACAAGAATGGGTCGGTTTTGAAAAAGCTATTAAAAGTGTAGGTACAGATGATGAAAATTTCTCTTTCGATTGTGAGCGACCTAAACATGAAGTTTTAATCCTACCTTTTGAAATATCAAACAAGTTAGTTACAAATGGTGAATGGATCGAGTTTATTGATAATGATGGTTATAATAAAAGTGAATATTGGTTGTCCGATGGATTTTCAAAATGCCAGCAGGAAAATTGGCAGTCCCCTCTTTATTGGAAAAAAAAAGAAGGTAAATGGTTTCACTTCACTTTAAATGGGAATAAAGAAATAGATCTGAATGCGCCTGTAAGTAATATTAGCTACTTTGAAGCTGACGCTTTTGCAAGATGGACCAATAAACGACTTCCAACAGAATTTGAATGGGAGGTTGCTTCTAATGATAATATTCAAGGGAATTTTTTAGAAAATAAAATATATCAGCCATATTCAAAAAAAAATGGTGCAGATTTAAATCAACATTGGGGACACGTATGGGAGTGGACTTCTTCAAACTTCTCTCCTTATCCAGGGTTTAAATATCACAATGATGATATCAGCGAATACAATGGTAAATTTATGGTTAACCAGATGGTGTTAAAAGGAGGCTCTTGCCTTACACCTAAAAATCAAATGAGAAAATCATATCGTAATTTCTTTTATCCTCATCAAAGATGGCAAATGTCTGGACTAAGACTTGCTAAATGAGAAAATTTTTGTATGACTAGAACAAAAAACTAAACTTTTTTCAGATAAATCAATCATTACATGTCAAAACGCGCTGTTTCTAAAAAAAAATAAAACTATAAGAACAACCTAAATGTCTAAATCTAATACCAATTTAAATTCTAAACTAACTGATGCTTCGGATATTAGTAAACCATGGGATAAGGATAATCAGGCCTGGTGGGACTGGTATGTTAGTCTCGCAGATAATGATGATAAAGAAAATGAAATTATTAATGCCGATCCTTTACCAGATATTACAATACCAAGTGATGATGAAGTTATCTCAGAATTAGCTAAGCCCTACAATTTAACTAATGATCAAATTGATTTTTTTAAAAAAAATGGTTTTATTAAACTTAAAAAAGTTTTTTCACCTGGGGCCGTGTTAAAACTTAGATCTGAGTTAATTAGTTTATTAAAAGAAGAATTTAAGGTTGATCCAGATAAAGGAGCACATGCCCGTTTCCTTAGTCTTGAAATGATTTGGCCTGACAACGCACTGCTTCGTGCCTATGTATTATCACCTCGTCTAGGGCAAATTTCAGCAGATCTTCTTGGAGTACCAGCTGTTAGACTTTATCATGATAATGTATTAGCTAAACAAGCTGGTTGTGGTCGTACCCCGTGGCACTTCGACGATCATCATTTTCCTCTAGATACCAATGACGTAGTTACTGCTTGGGCACCTGCACAGCCAATTCCTCTTGAGATGGGACCGCTCTCTTTCGCTTATCCGCTCGATGTCCACAAATTAGTCAATGCAGTTACTTTTAAAAAAACTGGTACTGGTTATGACCGTGGGGTTACAGATGTTTTTTCAAAAAATAATGTAACTGTGAATGAAACTCCATTTGAGCTGGGCGAAGTTAGCTTTCATCATAATTTAAATTTTCATACCGCTTCACGCAACCGAACTAATCGAAGTCGAGTGGCTCTTGCTAATACTTATTATCGTGATGGAGCTAGAATAGTTAATTCGCCTACGATGGTTTCTGGTGACTGGCAGAAATTTGTACCAAATGTCAAACCAGGAGAATTGGCTGCAAGTCCACTAAATCCGATTTGTTGGCCAGTAAAAGACAAATCATGAAAAACATAAATAATCAAAATGGATTAAATTCGATCTGGACTAAAAGTCTTGCTCGTAATCTTCATCCTAATGGTAATGCTTTAATTGATCATTTAAAAATAATCCATCAAGAAAATACTGGATTTACTGAAGCATGTGCAAGTTCTTGTCGTGATGAAGCTGGACGTAATAGTTATGAATGGCTAAGTGAAGTTGTGCCTGATAACGCAAGTTTGAGTGTATTAGATCTTGCCTGCGGGTCAGGGCCGTTATTAAAAATTTTATTTGATCGTAATAAAAATTTAAATTTAAAAGGTATAGACATGTGCCCTGAAGAATTGGTACTAGCTAAAACTCGTCTTAAAAATAGTGGGGTTAATCTTATTGAGTCAAAAGCACAAAATTTGACAACAATCAATGATAACTCTATAGACATTGTGTTATGTCATTGGGCTTTGACATTAATGGACCCGATAGTTCCTGTTTTAGATGAAATCAAACGAGTTTTAACTTCTAAAGGTCAGTTTGCAGCATTAGTTGATGGACCAATGAATGCAGCATCTGGATATGCAGAAGTACATGATTTAATTTATAGTTATGTTCAAGAGGAAATACCTAGTTATGGAGAGATTGATTTAGGTGATCCAAGGATACGAGGATCTAAAAGTCTAAGTAATCTTGCACATAAAGTGTTTCCAGAAGCAAGTGTGACTATCGAAACAAATGTTGTGTCTATGGAAGGACCAGTTATTAAAGTAGCTGAAATTGCTTCAGGATTTTTTTACGCAGCATTTATCTTAAAACCAGAAAAAAGAAAATTAATGATTAAAAATCTATCTGACATGCTCGCAATATCCAAAGTGAGTACAGATAATGAAAGACAAGGGCGATTTTCAATGCCAATTAGTCGTCTTTTAGTTAGGCAAAGTATAAAATGAAATCATTTTTACAAGAAGTAAGTTTCGGTTTAAGTAAAAAAAATAAAGAGTTAAGTTCTAAATGGTTTTATGACTTTCGTGGATCAAAACTTTTTGAACAAATAACGAAGTTGAAAACATATTACCCAACAAGAACTGAAAGAAAAATTTTAAAAGATAACAAAATTGAAATTGCTAATAAAATAGGTAAGCAAGCAGTTCTAATTGAACCAGGCGCTGGAGATTTCAAGAAAATAGCTATTTTTCTCAACAGTTTAGATAAGCCCAAAAAATATATACCTTTGGATATTTCGGAAGATTATATAAACAAGATATCTCAAAGTTTTAAAAAAAAATTCCCAAAAATAGCTATTACTCCTAAAGGATATGACTTTTCTAGAAATAATAAATTACCTTTTAAAATCAATTCATCTGAAAATATAATTATATTTTTTCCAGGATCAACCATTGGAAATTTCGAAGAGAAGGATGCTGTTAAATTTTTAAAAATGTTAAAATCAAAATTTAAAGCAAAAAAAATTATCATCGGTGCTGATTTAGTAAAAGATATCCCAACTCTAATTACTGCTTATGATGACAAAAAAGGGGTAACCGCAAAATTCAATAAAAATATTTTACGAAGAATTAATACTGAATTAGGTGCAGATATAAATCTGAATTTTTATAAGCATTTAGCAATTTATAATAAACAAAAAAAAAGAATTGAGATGAGACTAAAATCAAAAAAAAGAAATAATATTAGAATTAATGGTTCAAATTATTTAATTAAAAAAAATGAAGAAATTCACACTGAAAATTCTCATAAATATACGATTAAATCCTTCAAAAACTTAGCTAATAAAGCTGGATGGAAACTAGATAAAACTTGGGTTGATGACAAAAAACTTTTTAGTGTTCATTTTCTAAATTAAAAAATTTTACTCATCAGAAAAATATTCAACTTCCTTAAATCGATCTTTTGGGAAAAGCCAATAAAATCCAAACGTTTCACTAGTATTATTTTTAAGTGCATGTTTAGCATTATTAGAAATATAAACCACGTCACCTTTTTTAATCTCTTCAAGTTCACCATCTTTGTTTAAAGTTGCAGAACCATTTGTTACAACATAAATTTCGTCTGGTGCGTGATGATGTAAAGTTAATTTTCCACCTGGTAAAACTTCTGCAAAACCGCAAGAAATTCCTTTGCTTCCATCAATATCAGCATCAACTAAAAACTTCCATCTCACACCAGGATATTTCTCACTTGTTTTCCATTCCTGACTGGAGATTGAATTTAAATTTTTAACAAATATCATTAGAGTTTTAGATTATATAAATTTTAGATTTTTATGAACAAAATTAATGCTAGTAAACTCTGGAAAATTATTCAGGAAGCTGGCGATTATTTGGGGTATAGAGGGACACATTATTCCACATTAAGCTGCATTATTCTGCAGTACTTATGAAGATAATAAGAAAGTTGGCTTGAAATAAATTGTATAAAGACTCATCAATTTCATCTCATAAACTCGAACCATACTCGAATTAAAAAAGATAAAACAAATATAAAATTTATACTATTTTTGATATCATCTTTAGTATGAGAAAATATTTAATAATAATTTTTCTTAGTTTATTTTTTAATTCAGCAAGCTTAGCTGATGATGGATATATAAAAAAATTTACATATTGGTTAGCAGCAAATTCCTACTTTCAATATTTAGATAAAAGCACAACTAAAATCAATTTTAAAATACCAAAAAAATATTTTGATAAAATACCATGGGACGCAAAACCTACTCATGCACAACTTTTATATAGAGTTTTCCATTTAATTGAAGATGATAAAGGTTGGTCCAGAATTGGGACAAAAGCTTCAAGCGAGCCATATGAATTTAAATCAGAATTAAGAGATGATAAAGAAATAATAAAAGAAATGAAAAATACTGGCTTACTTAGCTATATTTTATTTGAAAATGGAAAAATAGTAATAGATGAAATTTCTCCAAAAGATAGGTTTGGAAAGTTATTTAAAGATAATACTAAATGGACTAGTGCATCAATTGGTAAAAGTATCACCTCATATTTAGTCGGTCATGCAATTTGTGATGGATATATTGAAAGTGTTGATACGAAATTAAGTGACTGGCCTTTGCTTCAAAATACCCTTTATGAAAATGTTAAATTGATTGATTTGTTAAATATGGCAGCTGGTGATCAGCAAATATCACAAAATAATTTGAGAAAAGGGAAAGGCAGAGAGAAAAATCCAAATGTAAATACAATACAGTATCATATGGAAGGTATTTTTCGTGATACTAAACCAAAAAAAAATAAATATAATTACAGTAATATAGTTTCAAATATTATAATTAATTATATTTGGTTTAAATCTGAAGACAATTTTCAAAATCTATTAGATAAAATATTCAAAGAAAAAGTAAGAATTAAAAATGATGTATTTTTTTTAAAACAAAATTTTAGAACTGTAAGAAAAAAGTATCCAGTTACAGATGAAAGTGGTCCATTAAGATATTCTTTCAGAGCTGATAGATATGATTATTTAAGAATTGCGAAAGCTATAATGGACGATTGGAAAAATGATACTTGTGTTGGTAAATATTTAAAAACAATTAATGAAAGAAAAATTAAAAAAAATGAAAAAAAGGATAATATTAATAATAGAACTGCATATAGTTATACTAGGTATTACGGAGGTCAATTTCATCTGACATTTCCTGGAATTAAAAAAAATAGAAATATTCTGGCTCTTGATGGAGCATATGGACAATCAATTTTAATTGATATGGATAAATCTAGGATTATAGTCATAAATGCTGCTCATGAGGGCTACAATTGGAATAAAATTGCATATAAAAGAATAAAATAAACTCGAACCATACTCGAACTAGAAGAGATAAAACAAAAAATAAATAAATTTGAACAAAGAAAACGCAAGTAAACTGTGGAAAATGATACAGGAAGCTGGCGATTATTTACAAGGACAATTGCCTGATCATCCTAATCATCCTAAGGGTAGAAACGCTTACGCCCATGTAGCTATTTGTGTAAAATCTAAATTTAATGCTAGTTACAAAGATATACCTGATGAAAAGTTTGAAGAAGTTATAAAATATATCGAATTTTTAAAGCAAAATCCAAATTAGAGACTTACTGTTTAGGAAAATAATCCTTTAACTCACCTTCTCGATATACATCTGCAGTACAACAATGAAGTCCTCCTCCAAATGCATAAGCATCTCTTAGCTCTACTGGTACAACTTCCATTCCAAGTTTATCTAATTGCTCTGCTTGATAAGTCTCACTTTTTTCAATACATACAGTTTTAGGATCTAAAACTAACACATTCATAGATAACCAAGTTGATGAATAGCATAATGGGGGCGGCTCGTTGTGTGCTGGTTGTGCGCTATCAATTATTTCCCATCCATTATTTTCAAATAATTTTCTTTGTTCTTTTGGTAATCTTCTTTGAGGATTATTAATTATTAACCCTTCTTTTATTGGTGTGAAGGTTGCATCAATATGAATTGGGTATGGATCACCAGGAAAATTCACTGCATGAACTCGGTGATTTTTATAATGTCTTTTTAACCAATTAATACCTTTTAGATTTGTAGTAAAACCATGTTGTACCACTAAATCTTTTCCAAATCTCAAAACATCTGCTGCATCAAACAATGGTTCTTCCTCTGTTGTAACGAAATGTTTTTTTTCAGTCCATTCTAATCTTTTCTGGACTCCAATTTTATCTGATAAATAATCTTTTCGATAATCAAGATCTGTCAATCTGGGTTTTGGTGCAGACTCATGTCTCATATTTGGATCTTGATTGTAATAATCTTGAAGAAGTGGTCTGTAACATAAATATTCAAACCAACGACAACGATAGCTCATTGTTGCTTCTAAAATTTCATTACCTACAGTCAATAAAACATCTCTCGGTGGCATACAGCCAAACATGGTTTCTGCTTCCCAATCAGGAGTAGATGTTTTTTGATTAAAATCTATAGGTGTTGGTCGATCAACTTTAATTCCTCTTTTCTTAAGTATGTTTGAAAAATTATCCAAAAGTTGATTGGCTTTATCAACTGTATCTTTAGTTCTTGGTCCAAACTGGCCTCGCATATCACTATCTTCAGGAACTTTTGCATCGAGTGCTGGTTCGGGTGCTGGAATACACGTGCCATCAGCTCTTCCAACAATTACATGTTTGAGTGGATCCCATTCATTCCAACTATTCACAATAATATTATTTTTATTCATAGATTAATTTAAAGCGATGTATCTTTTATTCCATCTCATAATCAAACTGTAATAAATTATTGAAACAAAAAGAAAAAATCCGCCAATAATTGTGTTTGCTGTAGGAACCTCATTGATACCAAATAGTGGTAGCCATACCCAGAATATTCCACCCACTACTTCAGTTAAAGATAGCAATGTAAGTTCTGCTGCTGGAATAGCTTTTGAGCCTATTGAATATAAAATTAAACCAAAGCAAACTAATGTTCCGTGTAAAGAAAATAAAGTTCCATTATAGCTTGATGAAAAAAATACTAAATCGTTTGTAATGATTGCTATAGATGAAAAAACGACACAAAAGAAGCCTGCAAAAGCAACTGTTGTGAATTTAGGAGTTTCTTTTCTCCACCTTAACGTCACCGAAAAAATCGAAAAACCAATTGAAGCCGTAAGACCAAATACAAATCCTATTAAAGATTTTTCACTGGTATTACCAAGTGCCATAATTAGTATACCTGCAGTTGCTATGACAATTGAAATCCAAACATTTAAAGAAATTTTTTCTTTTAAAAATAAAAAAGCTAATAATGCCGTAAAAAAAGGCATTGCAGCCAAACAAAGTAATGTCACCGCAGCACTAGTATTTGTTATTGAATAAATAAAGGTGATCATTGCAACACCTAAACCTGAGCCACCTATCACACCCGATAACCCTATTTTAAGGTAATTTTTATAAAAATTTTTTCCTTCTTCAAAAAATAAATAAAGATTTAGTAAAATAAAAATAGTTAAACCTCTTCCAAAAATATACTGCCATGGGACTAATTGTGGATTATCCATATATCTCACAACTAACGGGCCAAATGACCACAGTAAGCCTGCAAATAAAACAACTGGAATAGCTATTTTAGGACTTCTAAGCTCAATCATATGCCGAAATCTAATTCTAAATAGAATTTTCTACAACAAAAATATATTTTAAATCTAAACTTAAAATCAGTGATATATATGAAATAATATTAAAAATTTATATGGATTTAAAAATTTTAGAGATTGCTTCGAATACAGAAAATAACAAAAATATCAAAAACTACACTCATGCTGCAAAATCCAAAAACCCTTTATGTGGTGATGAAATTGAAATTAAGTTAGTTATGAAAAATGAAAAACTTGTTGATTTTGGCTACCAGGGAAAATCATGTGTTTATTGTCAGGCTACTGCAAGTCTATTATCAAAAAATTTGATAAACTCCAAAAAAAATAAAATTAAAGAGCTTTGTGATTATGCAAAATCTTTTTTTAATAAAGAACAAGAAAGTATTGAAAAAAAATGGTCTTTTTTAAGTAAATTGTTTGATCAAAAAAATTTATCAAGAAAAGAATGTATTCTTCTTCCTTTCAATGCCTTAAAAAAGATTATATCAAATTAAATTATGGGAAATTTAAAGCAATCATTCTACGCAGGTCTCTTTTCGATTATTACAATTGGAATACTTACTCTTTTAACTTACAAAACTGAGTATGGAATATTTTTAATTGCTTCCTTTGGATCTTCAATGGTTTTACTCTATGGATATCCAGAAAGTCCTTTCGCCCAGCCAAAAAATGTTTTCTTTGGTCACGTTCTTACTGCAGTTGTGGGAATGATTTTTTTATACTTTATACCTTTACCTTTATATTTAACTATCCCTTTGTCTGTAGGTTTTGGTGTTGGATTGATGATATTATTTAATGTAACTCATCCACCAGCTGGTGGAAATCCCATTATAGTCATAATGGGTAGTGTGTCGGTGGACTACTTATTGACCCCTGTGATTTCTGGTTCAATAATTATTCTAATTTTTGCAATGATTATTAATCGATTAATCCTAAAAAAAAATTATCCCTCTAAGAAATAATTTGTTTGCTAGCCTCTTGAAAATAAGGTTAGATGGCCAAAAATAAATTAATATTTTATTACATACAGGAGAGTAAATGAAGATATTGTGCGTATTATACGATGATCCTAAAGGTGGAATGCCAAAATCATATCCCCTTAAAGATCTTCCAAAATTAGAAAAATATCCTGATGGTATGACTTTACCGTCACCGAAAGGAAGAGATTTTAATCCTGGAGATTTACTGGGTTGTGTTTCTGGTGAATTAGGATTGAGAAAATTTTTAGAAAGTAATGGTCATGAGTTAGTAGTAACTAATAGTAAAGATGGTGATGGGAATGAAGCCGACAAACACATTGTAGACTCTGATATAGTTATTTCTCAACCTTTCTTTCCATATTATTTAACCAAAGAAAAAATTGAAAAAGCCAAAAATTTAAAAATGGCTATTACAGCAGGGATTGGTTCCGATCACGTTGATTTACAAGCTGCAATGGATCATAAGATAGATGTTGTTGAAGTTACTTTTTGCAACTCAAGATCAGTTGCTGAACATATTGTTATGATGATAGTTTCAATGGTAAGAGATTATCACAACCAACATAGAATTGTGAATGAGGGTGGCTGGAATATTGCAGACGCTGTGCAAAGATCTTACGATGTTGAAGGTATGCATATTGGAACAGTTGCAGCAGGTCGTATTGGTTTAGATGCTTTGAGAAAAATGAAACCATTTGATACTCATTTGCATTATTTTGACAGACATAGATTACCTGAAAGTGTTGAAAAAGAATTAAATTTAACTTTTCACGAATCTGTTGAGTCTATGGTTAAGGTTTGTGATGTAGTGACAATAAATTGTCCTCTCCATCCAGAAACTGAAAACTTATTTGATGATGCAATGATAAGTAAAATGAAAAAAGGTGCTTATATTGTAAATACTGCGAGAGGAAAAATCTGTAACCGTGATGCAATTGCTAATGCATTAAAAAGTGGGCAATTAAGTGGTTATGCTGGAGATGTTTGGTTTCCACAACCAGCTCCTAATGATCATGTGTGGAGAACAATGCCAAACCATGGAATGACTCCTCATACCTCAGGAACATCTTTATCTGCACAAACAAGGTATGCAGATGGTGTAAGAGAAATATTAGAATGTTTCTTTGAAGGTAGAGACATTAGAGATCAATATCTTATTGTGAAAGACGGCCAATTAGCTGGAATGGGTGCTCACTCATACAGTAAAGGATCAGCTACAGGTGGATCTGAAGAAGCAGCCAAATATAAGAAAAAATAATTAATAAAATACTTATTAAAGGTAGTTTACAAAATGTAGCTACCTTTAATATCATAGACTAAATTCTTTTTTTTTGTTTATGATGTTAAATGAAATTTTTAACTATCATAACTTTTATCATCTCCTTTATTACCGCTGCAGAAGCAAATCAAGAAAGTAAGGCATATTTTGCTGGTGGATGTTTCTGGTGCATGGAGGAGTCCTTTGAAAAAATAAGCGGAGTTGAAAAGGTAATATCAGGTTACTCTGGGGGCACTACAGAAAACCCAACCTACAAAGAAGTAGTTTATGGTAAGACTGGTCATTTTGAAGTTGTTGAAATTGTCTATGACAAAGAAATTATTTCTTTTAAAGAATTACTGAATATTTTTTGGAAAAATATAGATCCCTTCGATCCTTATGGGCAATTTTGTGATAAAGGATATAGCTATAGATCAGTTGCTTTTTATCAAAACAATGAAGAAAAAAAACTCATAGAAAATAGTATAAAAGAACTTAAGAAAAAATTTAATAAAGAAATCGTCACTTATATAAGAAGTTTTGATAAATTTTACCAAGCTGAAGTTTATCATCAAGATTTTTATGTAAAAAAGTTTCAAAGGTATTTGGAATATAAAAAAGCTTGTAGAAGAGAAGAAATTTTAAATAATATTTGGAACCTATAAAGACTGTGAAAAACTATATTAAATGGAATTTTGATAATTCTTATTCAAAATTGCCAGATTCTTTTAAAGAAATTATAAAACCTGTTTCAGTTTTAAATCCTGAATTGGTTATATTAAATGAAAGCTTAGCAGAGGAATTGGGGCTTGATTTCTCTAATATCGAAAAAAATGAATTATCTGCTCTATTTGCAGGAAATATTCTACCTGAAGGAACTAGTTCAATAGCTCAGGCTTATGCGGGGCATCAATTTGGACATTTTACAATGTTAGGTGATGGAAGAGCAATTTTAATCGGTGAGCATGTAACCAATCAAAAAAAAAGATACGATATTCAATTCAAAGGATCTGGCAGAACTTCATTTTCAAGAGGTGGTGATGGTCGTGCAGCTTTAGGGCCAATGCTAAGAGAATATGTAATTAGTGAGGCCATACATTCATTGAATATTCCTACAACTAGAAGTCTTGCTGTAACCAAAACTGGAGAAAAGGTTGTTAGGGAAAATTTATTGGAGGGTGCAATATTAACTAGAGTTGCCTCTAGTCATATTAGAGTTGGAACATTTCAATTCATCGCTGCAAAACAAAATATTGATGAATTGAAAATGTTAGTTGATTATACAGTTAATAGACATTATCCAGAAATTAAATCTTCCAAAACAAAAGCTGTGGATTTATTAAATTTGGTAATTGAGAAACAATGTCAGCTAGTAGTTAATTGGATGCGAGTTGGATTTATTCATGGAGTAATGAATACTGATAACATGGCGATTTCAGGTGAAACTATAGATTATGGACCCTGTGCTTTTATGGATTACTATGATCCTAAAACTGTTTTTAGTTCAATCGATAAGTTTGGAAGATATGCATTTTCTAATCAGCCAGCAATTGCAAAATGGAATTTAGCTCGATTTGCTGAATGTTTGATCCCTCTAATTGATGAAAACGAAGAACAGGCTATTAAAACAGCTACTAAAATTATTGATAATTTTCAAAATATTTATGAACAAAAATGGTTACATATGATGAAATCTAAACTTGGTTTGGTTGGTGATAACAAAGATGACTTAAAACTTATTAATTCTTTACTTAATTGGATGGAAAAAAATAAAGCAGATTATACAAATACATTTTGTTTTTTAATGGGAATTTCTGTTAGTGATGAAATTTATAAAGATAAAAGTTTTGAAGAATGGTTAAAATCATGGAAAAATAGATCAAGCTTGAATAATTCTGGCAAAGAAAAACAACTTGAACTAATGAAAAAAGTCAATCCAGTCATTATTCCTAGAAATCATAAAGTAGAAGAGGCTTTATCTGATGCAGAGAAAAATAATTATAAAACCCTTAATGTATTATTGTCAGCGATTCAAAACCCTTATGATCCTAAAGTTGATATTTCAAAATTTCAAACACCTGCTCCTACATCAAAAGAAAAGTATCAAACTTTTTGTGGGACTTAAAATTACAATACGTATGGTTCTGGCCTTGCGCTATTGCCTAACACTCTTTCAACTGAAAAATCACTAATATCAATTGTTTGGTAAGATCCCGTTGTAATTAATTCTGTTAATGCTCTTCCAATACCAGGTGCTTGCATTAATCCCCGTCCAGTAAAACCAGATGCCATATAAACATTTTCATATTTTGGATGCTTACCAACCACTGCATTGTTATCTAATTTATTACAATCGTAATATCCAGCCCATCCACCTGTTAGTTTTAGTTCTTCAAAAGCTGGAATTCTTTTTGCTAATGCTGGCCAAACTAATTCTTCAAAATCATTCCATGCTGGTTCTAAATCTTCAGCGTCAAACACAGAAATAGGTGATCCAGCTAGGTATTCACCACCCTCTGGTCTCCAATAAACACCTGTTGTTAGATCTCCTGTTAGAGGCATTTCTTTAATATATTTTGGACATTTAACTCTAAATACCGTGTGCTTCTGAGGTACTACAGGAATATCTTCAAGTAATTTTTTTGTCCAACACCCTGCAGCAGAAACAATAGTTTTAGCCTTTACTTCAGAAATGTTTTTAATTTCTCCTTTAATAAATTCAGCTCCAAGCTCAATTGCTTTACTTTTTAATGCAGTATGAAAAAGAAAAGGATCAATCCAACCCTCAGTTTGATTATCGGTGTAAGTCGCTGTTTCTATTCCCTCATTATTTATATAAGGAAATATGTCTGATAATTCTGATCCTTTAATATTTTTTGTGCCTGCTTCACACTTTTTATGATTTTCTAATGCTCTGTATTGTTCTTCAGCATGTTCAGGTCCAAACATTAATAAATAACCATTTGTTACCATACTAGCAGTAGGGTTTGGATTTTTTTCAGTTTTTAATAATTGTGGTATTTGATTAATAAATTCTCTAGCAAATTTTCCTAGTAAAATATTTTCTTTTTGAAAAAACTGTCGTCTAAATCCACCTAAAGATAATGGGAATGATGCAGTTTTGTATGTTGGGTCTTTCTCTATTACTTTAACTTTTCTGCCCTCTTTAGATAAAAAATAGGCTGTAGCTGCTCCAATTATTCCACCACCTATTACTACAACATCATCCATATTAATTTATCATTATAAGATTAATATTGAGGAATAGTGCAAAGCTACACCAAAGTAAATAAGGAATCATTAAATAGGAACTAACTACATTGACACGTTTAAATCTTAAAATGAGATTTATTATCAGTCCAATTAATAAAATTAATATAAATAAAGCTAAGACCATATTGTGAAAAACAAAGAAAACTACACTCCAAGTTGTATTAAACACTAGATGAATTAAATAAACATAAACAGTATTTTTATTCCTATTGTTTGAGTGCCAAAATAACCATATTGCAAGTGTCATCATCAAGTACA
>CACLDI010000014.1 GCA_902605605.1 uncultured Pelagibacteraceae bacterium | reverse complement strand
GCAAAAAACGTAAAAAAAACTCTATATTTACTTAATGAAAACAGTTTTAATTCAGAAGATTGCATATTAGTTTTGAGATTTTTTTTATCAAAAGCAAAAAAATTAGCCACTTTGAGTTATAAATTTGAGCAAACACAAGATTTAGAATCAACAATTAACGGCGCAAAGCCTCCTATATTTTGGAAGGAAAAAGAAATAACTAAGGAACAGATTAAAAATTGGTCACTCAGTGACATAAAAGAGTTAATATATCAAATAAATAAATATGAATTATTGATAAAGAAAAATACTATTAATTCAGTTAATTTAATTTCAAATTTTATTATAGAAAAATCATCAATTAATTAATAATTATTTTTTATTATATCTATAATTTTATTTAGCTGATCTAAATCTTTATATTCAAAAGCAATTTTTCCTGCATTATTTTTTTTATTTTTGATCTCTACATTTAAACCAACTTTGTTTACTATAGACATTTCTAAATGCATTATATTTGCATCCTTTGAGTATGCTGGTTTCATCCTTTTATTTTTAAATAATTTTACAAAATTTTCAGCTTGTCTAACTGAAAGTTTGTTCTCAACTATTTTACTAGCTACAAAACTAGCATTTTCTAACCCAACTAAAATTTTTGCATGTCCAGCTGTTAATTTTTGATTTTCTATTAATTTAATTACATCATCTGGAAGAGACAAAAGTCTAAGTGCATTAGCAATATAGCTACGGCTTTTACCTATGAATTTTGAAACTTTTTCCTGGTCGTATGAGAATTCATCTATCAATTTTTTGTATCCTTGAGCTTCTTCTAAAGGATTTAAATCATGTCTTTGGACATTCTCAACAATTGCAAATTCTAAAGATTTTAAATCATCTGCCTCAGTCGTAACCACCGGCACATCATGGAGCCCTACTTTTTGAGCCGCAAGCCACCTTCTCTCTCCAGCAATTATTTCAAACTTTGATTGATCATCATTTGATTTTCGAACAATAATTGGTTGCAAAATTCCTCTTTCTCTAATTGAATTTGCAAGTTCATTTAAATTTTCCTCATCAAATATTTTTCTAGGTTGATATTTGTTTGGTACAAGATCACTTATTGATAGTTTATTTTTTTGGGTTTCAACTTTGGTTTCACCAATGAGAGATGATAAACCTCTTCCAAGACCTTTTTTTATTTTATTAGAATCCATTAAGCAGCACTCCCCATTGTTTTATCTTGATTTAAAAATTCATCCGTAAAACTAAAATATGCTTTGCTACCAGGACAGGTCTTGTCATATATTAAAACAGGCATTCCGTGTGAGGGTGCCTCTGATAGTCTAACGTTCCTCGGGATTACTGTAGAATAAACTTTTTCATTAAAATAATCTCTAGCCTCTTTCTCAACTTGAGATGACAGCTTATTTCTTTTATCAAACATCGTTAATAGTATTCCTCTGATGCTCAACTCAGGGTTAAGACTTACTTTTATTCTCTCAATTGTTTTAACTAACTGTGTTAAGCCTTCTAAAGCAAAAAATTCTGTTTGGAGTGGGACTAGAAGTGAGTTTGAGCTTACCAGTGCCATTACAGTCAAGAGGCTTAGAGATGGTGGACAATCTATCAATATATAATCATACATAGCTCCAGAATTGTTTAAATATGCTGTTAATTTTGCTTTTAACAAGAAAGCTCTGTTATTGTCATCAGCCGTCTCAACCTCAAGTCCTGATAAATCTACGTTAGATGTTATTATATCAAGATTTTCAAACTGCGTTTTTTTTATTACATCGTTTATTTCTTTAGTTCCATTAAGAACCCCGTAAATTGTCTCTGAAGAATTTCCCATGTTGGATAATCCAAGGCCAGTAGTTGCATTTCCTTGTGGGTCTAAGTCTAAAACTAGAGTTTTCTTGTTCTGTTGGGATAAACCTGCTGCTAAGTTAATTGCTGAAGTTGTTTTACCAACCCCACCCTTTTGATTTATGACTGAAATAATTTGCATTTAGTTTTTTTTAATTTTTTTTTTAATTTTTTTCACATTTACTAAAAAAGATTCATCGCTAGTTAGACTTTTTTTTTCTGAATAATCTAAATCCCAATTCTTTAATGTATTTTGAAAGATTGTTCGTCCACTCTTGCCCATAAAAAAAATTATATTTGAAAAATTTGAAAAATTTTCATTCACTAAATCTAAAACTACTGGCATTGGTTTAAATGCTCTAGACATAATTGTTCCGGTTTCTAATTTTTTTTCTTCAAAAATATTTTTTTGTATTATTTCTGTTTTTAGATTTAATTTTGTAGAGACATCTCTTAGAAAATGGCTTTTATGGTAGCTTTTTTCATAAAGCTTGACCTTTATATCCTTTTTTAGGCTTTTAAGTAAAATTGCTATAATAATGCCTGGCATACCGTTGCCTGATCCTATATCTGTAGTTGTATTACTATTAAAGTCAACAATATCAATGATTTGTGCGGAATCAACAATATGACGCTGAATTATATCATTTTTTTCATTAAATTTATTGCTAATTAAGTTGATTTTTTCATTTTTTTCTAAGATCATCGATATATAGCTTTCAAAGTCTGATAATGTTTCACGTGAAACATTTAGCCCTGAAAGTTTTGAGTAAGAATTTATAATTTCTTGTTCCATTAAGCTATATGCTTAATAGACTTTCTTTTTACATGTGACAACAAAATATATACAGCCGCAGGAGTAATTCCGTCAATTCTTAAAGCTTGACCCATAGTTTTAGGCTTAATCTGGTTAAATTTTGCCTTTACCTCATTTGAAAGTCCTGAAAGCTTATTATAATCAATTTTTTCAGGAATTATTAGGTTTTCATCTCTTTTAAATGCAAGAATGTCAGCTTTTTGCTTTTTTAAATAGCCTCTATAATGAGCATTTATTTCTATCTGCTCATCAATTTCTTTGTCATAATAAGGTATATCACTCCAAATTTCTCTTATTTTAGGCATATCGACACCTTTTTGGGTTAAAATTTCATTCGAAGACCTAAGAATTCCGTCTTTAGCTATCTTTATACCATAACTTTCAGCTTTATTTGGTGAAATATGAGATTTAAACATTTTATTAGAAATGTTCTTCAATTTTTGAGATTTATCTAGATATATTTCCTTTCTTTGATCTCCAATTAATCCAATTTCAATGCCTTTATCAGTCAATCTTTGATCAGCATTATCTGCTCTCAAGCTTAATCTATATTCTGCCCTAGAAGTAAACATTCTATAAGGTTCAGCAACGCCTTTAGTTACTAAATCATCAATCATTACTCCTATGTAAGCATCAGATCTATTTAAAATAAATGGTTCTTCTCTCTTGATAGATAATGCAGCATTTATTCCAGCAATAAGACCTTGAGATGCAGCTTCCTCATAACCAGTGGTTCCATTTATTTGGCCTGCAAGATAAAGATTATTAATCTTTTTAGTTTCGAGTGTAAGAAAAAGCTCTCTAGGGTCTACATAGTCATATTCTATAGCATATCCAGGTCTAATAATTTTTACATTCTCTAAACCACTGATATTATTACATATTTCTTGCTGCACTTCACTTGGAAGTGACGTAGAAATACCATTTGGATAAATTGTGTGGTCATTTAGCCCTTCTGGCTCCAAAAATATCTGATGTCGTGCTTTATCCGTGAATTTTACTATTTTATCCTCTATAGATGGACAATATCTTGGTCCAACACCTTTTATGCTACCAGAGTACATTGCGCTCTTAGATAAATTTTTTTCTATTATCTTATGTACCTTGTGATTGGTGTATGTCATCCTACATGACACTTGTTCGTTCAAATTTTTTTTAGTTAGAAAAGAAAAAAAATAAGGATCATCATCTGCAAACTGTTCTTCTAGATTTTTATAATTAATAGTTCTTGAATCTAATCGAGGAGGGGTTCCAGTTTTTAATCTTCCAATTTTGAATTCATATTTTTGTAATTGTTCACTCAAACCTGTGGAAGGTTTCTCATCATATCTACCTGCTGGTGTTCTTTCATCACCTATATGTATCAAACCATTTAAAAAAGTGCCTGTTGTTAGTATTAACTTACTACATGTAACTTTTTTACCTTTTTTAGTTTCAAAACCACTTATAGTGTTTTTATTAAAAATAAACTTGATAACAGGATCAGAAAATATGCTTAAATTACAATAGTTTGCAAGTTTTTCTTGCATATATTTTCGATATAAAGATCTATCTGATTGTGTTCTTGGTCCACGAACAGCAGGACCTCTACTTCTGTTTAGCAGCCTAAATTGTATTCCTGACTTGTCAGCAATCTCTCCCATTACACCATCAAGAGCATCTATCTCTCTTACTAAATGACCTTTGCCTAATCCACCAATAGCGGGGTTACACGACATCTCACCAATAGTTTCAATCTTATGGGTAAATAGAGCGGTGTTAACTCCTAAACGTGCTGAAGCTGTTGCAGCTTCACAACCTGCATGTCCACCACCGATTACTACTACATCAAATGCTAAATCATTTTTCATCAGCTAAACTTATAGGTGATTGATTTATTTACAAGATACCTCTTATTATTGACGAATAAGTATTGTATATCAACGATTTCTGAGAAAAAATGACTAAAAACCTTGATAAATTGCTTATTATTTTCCTATGCAAAAATCGTTGAAAATACTGCCTAATATCTCCTCAACGTCAACTTTTCCAACTATCATACCTAAATGCCTCGTGGCCAATCTTAAATCCTCAGCTGCTTTATCAAAATCTTCAATTTCATTTTTTTTATTAAAGTTTTTTAAATGATCTAAACATTGTTGGAGATGTTGTCTGTGCCTTTCTCTAGTAATTAAAATATCATCACTTGTTATAAATTTGCTTTTTAGATTATTTTTTATTTTCAAAATTAAATCATCAATATTTAGATTGTCTTTAATTGAAATTAAAACGTGATTAATTTTTTTTATTTCAGGATCGATATCTTTTTTCAATAGATCTGATTTATTAATCACTAAAATTGCATTTTCATCTAATAATTTCCTCAAAACATCAGTAAAATCAAGGTTTTTAGCATCTACAACTACTAGCTTGAGATCTGCTTCCTCAGCTCTATTAAGAGATAATTTTATACCTTTCTTTTCAATTTCATTTTTAGACTCTCTAATACCAGCAGTGTCAGAAACTATAACTGGGTAACCTTCAATATTAAGATGTGTTTCTATTACATCCCTTGTAGTTCCTGCAATTTCAGAGACAATTGCAACATCTCTATTGGATAAATGATTTAGCAAGCTGGATTTGCCTGCATTAGTTGGTCCGAGAATTGCAATTTTAAAACCTTCTCTAATTCTCTCTCCAACTTTTTGATCATCTAAAATATTTTCAATATTTTTTAAAACTTCATCTGAACTTTTTTTAATTTCGTTTAAAATTTTGTTTGGTAAATCTTCATCAGGAAAATCTATTTTTGCCTCTACATGAGATAAAATTTTTAAAAGTTTTTCTCTTAAATAATTAAATTTATCTGCTGACCTTCCATTCATTATTTTGATTGCTTGTTGTCTTTGAATTTCAGTTTCGGATGAAATTAAATCAGCGACACTCTCTGCTTTTAGTAAATTTATTTTTCCGTTTTGAAAAGCAAGCCTGGTAAATTCTCCAGGTTCAGCTAAACGACAATTTTCAATTTTAGATATATTAGCATGTAAAGCATCTACTACCGCTTTGCTTCCATGCACCTGTATTTCAGCCATATCCTCACCTGTGTAGCTCTCAGGGCCAGGAAACCATAATATTAAACCCTCATCTATAAGCTCAGAAGTGTTGATTTTATTGATTTTTCGAAGTGTAGCCACCCTTGGCTTGGGTACACCCTTACCGGTCATTAGCTCTATCGCTTTGGAGGTATCTTCTCCTGAAATTCTTACAACGGCTATACCTGAAATTCCTGGTCCACTGGATAAAGCATAAATTGTCATTTGAAGATTATAACTTCAAATTTATACCACTGTAAAACTTAAATTAAATTTAATTTGTTAGGCAGGTTTATTCATGGAGTTAAAAAACTCTGAATTATTTTTTGTATCTTTTAATTTTGAATTAATAAACTCTATAGCATCCATAGTTCCCATAGGAGCTATAATTCTTCTTAGAACATTCATTTTTTGAAGGTCATTTTTATCAAATAATAATTCTTCTCTTCTTGTACCAGACTTAGTTATATCAATTGCTGGGTAAATTCTTTTGTCCGCAATTTTTCTATCTAAAACTGTTTCACTATTACCCGTTCCTTTAAATTCCTCAAAAATTACCTCATCCATTCTACTTCCGGTATCAATCAAGGCGGTTGAGATAATTGTTAAAGATCCTCCTTCTTCAATATTTCTAGCAGCTCCAAAAAATCTTTTTGGTCTTTGAAGTGCATTTGCATCAACACCCCCTGTCAGGACTTTTCCTGAACTTGGTATGACTGCATTGTAAGCTCTTCCTAATCTTGTAATTGAGTCTAAAAGTATAACTACATCTTTTTTATGTTCAGTTAATCTTTTTGCTTTTTCGATAACCATCTCAGCTACAGCGACGTGCCTTTGTGCGGGTTCGTCAAAAGTTGAGCTAATTACTTCACCTTTTACTGTTCTTTGCATGTCTGTTACTTCTTCTGGACGTTCATCTATCAGTAAAACAATTAAATAACATTCAGGATAATTTTTCGCTATCGAGTTAGCAATACTCTGTAAAATCATTGTTTTACCTGCTTTGGGAGGTGAAATTATTATAGATCTTTGTCCTTTACCAATCGGACTAACCAAATCAATTAGTCTCGGTGTTAAGTCTGGTTTTTTTTCGACTTTGGCAGTTTCAACTTCCATCACCAACTGCTTATCAGGATAAAGTGGTGTTAGGTTATCAAATGCGATTTTGTGTCTTGCTTTCTCTGGCTCTTCAAAATTTATTTTACTAACTTGTAGTAACGCAAAATATCTTTCACCTTCTTTAGGTGCTCTAACAGGTCCTTCAACAGTATCACCCGTTCTTAATCCAAATTTCCTAATCTGACTTGGACTTACATAGATATCATCTGGACCTGGCAAATAATTTGACTCCATTGCTCTAAGAAAACCAAAACCGTCCTGCAATAACTGCAAAACGCCCACACCAGTAATTTCCTCTTTTTCAGCTACTTTCTTAAGAATAGCAAAAAGAATTTCTTGTTTTCTTAAAGTGCTTGCATTTTCAATACCAAGTTCTTCTGCTTGAGTAATGAGCTGTTCAGATGATTTTAGTTTTAGTTCTTGAATGTTCATGATTAAATATTTGATAAGGACTTATCAGATAAGAATAATATATATTCTCTTTATTTTTTTTCAACCCTAGATTGGTTTAAAAATAACAACAAATATGATCAAAATCAGTAATATTGTCGGTATTTCGTTTATATAACGATAGAACTTATGTGAATGCCTATTGTTACCTATATTAAACTGGCTAAGTAACCTGCCTAAGTAAAAGTGATATAAAGTAAGAATAATTACAAATAGAAGCTTTAGTAACAACCAGGTTTGGCCAAGCTGTTGAAAACCAATGCTATGGATAAGTAAAAGTCCAAACAGCCAAGATAGTGTCATTGCTGGAGTCATTATGTAAAGAAACAATTTTTTTTCCATCACTTTAAATATTTCTGAAACTTTTTCCTCAGAACTATTTTCTGCGTGATAAACAAAAATTCTTGGAAGATATAAAAGACCAGCCATCCACGAAATAACAGCTATCAAGTGTAAAGATTTAAATAACAAATAAGTATTCATTTTTTAAATATTTTTTTCAATCAAAGATTTCAATAATAGTATGTGATCGTCGTTATCATTTAAACAAGGAACCATGTCAAAATTTTCACCACCAGATTTTAAAAAACTCTCTTTGCCTTGAATTAAGATTTCCTCTAAAGTTTCTACACAGTCAGACGCGAACCCAGGGCAAATTGTAAGAATATTTTTTTTCCCCTCTTTTGGTAGACTTTCTAGAGTTTTATCTGTGTAGGGCTGTAACCATTCTTGTGGTCCAAATCTAGATTGAAAGGTTGTTTTGAATTCTACAGAATTAAATTTTTCAGAAATTAGTCGTGTCGTTTTATGACAATAACAATGATAAGGATCACCTTTATCAAAATATTTTTTAGGTATTCCATGATATGAGGCAATTATTAGATCTGGTTTCCAATTTATCTCACTAATTTTTTTATTAATAGATTTAACTAGTGCATCAATATAAAGTGAATCAGACTCGTAATGAGGAATAATTTTTAGAGACGGTTGCCACCTCATATTCATCAAAGTTCTATAAACTTCATCACAAACTGTTGCAGTTGTTGCTGCGGCATATTGTGGATAAAGTGGCAGTATAACTAGATTTTCACAACCTTGCTCCTGGAGTCTGTTAATTCTACTTTTGATGCTTGGATTACCATATCTCATAGCAAAATCTATTATTAAATTCTCTGCTGATATAGAACCAGAAATTTTTTCACTTTGTTTTTGCGTATAGTATAAAAGAGGAGACATATTTTCATTTTTCATCCAAATTTCTTTGTAAGCTTTTGCTGTTTTAGATGGTCGGAACGTTAATATGAACAGGTTTAAAATTATTTGCCAAATAATAGGATTAACTTCTATAACTCTTTTATCGGATAAAAACTCTTTTAAATATTTCCTTATGTCAAACCAACTTACGGAGTCCGGCGTGCCTAAGTTTACTATAAGAACGCCAGTTTTTCCAAATTTGATAATTGGGTGATTATTATCAATTTCCATTTAATAATCTTTTACGGTATTTACTAAACATTCAACCATCTCTGGATTGGTTTCTGGAAGTATGCCATGGCCAAGGTTAAAAATATATGGATGATCTTTAAAAATATCTAAATATTTTAAAGCTTGCTTTTTTAAATTCTCTTTATCTGTTAACAAAATTTTAGGATCCAAACCACCTTGAATAGGAATTTTTATATTTTTACTAATTATTAAAGGGTCAACATTATAGTCAATATTGATAGCGTCTGGTTTAACTACTTCGCAGAACTCTTTGTAATTTTTAATTTCTCTTGGAAAACAAATTACCGGTATGTTCAATGATTTTACATATTCTACTAGATTTAAAGTAGGTGCATAAATATAATTTGGATAATCTCTTTCTTCTAGTAATCCAGCCCAACTGTCAAATATTTGTATTACGTTTGCACCATTATCAACCTGGTTTTTGATATGAATTTTTAAAAACTTTTCTATGATTAATAAAATTCTATTTATCAAGTATTCATCTTTAAAAAAATCTTTTTTAACATTTTTCTTTGGAGATTGTTGGTTAATCATATAAACAAGTAATGTCCAAGGTGCACCTACAAAACCAATTGTATTTTTGTTTTTTAAATTCATTTCTGAGCTTACAAATTTTATTGTTTTATAAACTTGATAAATTTTTTCAACAAAATCTACCTCGTCTATTTTAGACATTGTCGTAACATCTAGGTTACCAAGTAAAGGGCCAAAATTTTTTTTAAATTCAACTCTTTGCCCCAATCCATAAGGCAACATTAAAATATCAGAAAATATTATAGCTGCATCTAAATTAAATCTTTTTGTCGGTTGAAGTGTAATTTCAGTAGCTAATTTGCTATTTAAACATAATTCAATAAAGTTGGGATTATCTTTTCTTATTTCTCTAAACTCTGGTAGATATCTTCCTGCTTGTCTCATAATCCATACAGGATTAATAGATGTATTCTTATTCATTATTACTTCATGTAAAGGTGTCATATAAAAATTATATATATAATAATTGTATTAGTATTATGCTTTGTGAATAATGAAGATTGTTTATTTTAAACATTTTATAAACGTTTTAACCACATCTTTGGCTAAATAAAACTCACAAAAATGAACATTTTTTGAACTTTATTAACATTCATGTATAGTTAGATTGAATTTATTATTAATGTTAATAAAACCCTTATTCTACAAGGCCGAATGAACAAGAATTTAATTGAGTAATTTTATTAAAATAATACAAATTTATTAACAATTTATTCATGGTTAATACATATCAAATATATTTAATTTCTGACTCTACTGGTGAAACTTTAGAGAGAATTTTTTTAGCACTTAAGGCTCAGTTTAAAAATATTCAATATAAAATTCACTCTTATTCTTTTACGAGAACAGAAAATCAAATTTTGAAAATTTTAGAAGATGCTCAAAACAATGAAAATTCAATAATACTTTATACAATTGTCGACAATAGTCTTGCAAAGTATTTGGCCAACACAAGTGATGCCAAAAAAATTCCATGCTTTGGAGTTCTGGGAAATCTTATTTTAAATTTTTCAAAAATTCTTAATCAAAAAGCTTCCCATGAGCCTAGTGGACAACATATTTTAAACGAAGAATATTATGATAGGATAGAAGCAATACAATTTACAATGAATCATGATGATGGAAATTTGTTAAATGAAATTGACAAATCGGACATAATTTTAGTTGGGGTTAGCAGAACCAGCAAAACACCAACTTCTATATACCTTGCAAACAAAGGTTTTAAAACATCAAATATTCCCTTAGTAAATGAAAATTCGTTACCAGAAAATTTAAAAAAAAATCCTCAATTTACATGCGTTGTGGGATTGAGCACAGAAGCTGAAAGGTTAGCTGATTTAAGAAAAAACAGAATGAATTCACTCAGAGAAACTGACAACACAAATTATACTAATCTTGAAGATATTAAAGATGAGGTTATTAAAGCAAAAAAAACATTTCAAAAATATAAGTGGCCTGTAATTGATGTTACCAGAAAATCTGTAGAAGAAACAGCCGCATCTATTATCAAAATATACGAAATCTATTCCAATAATGCCAAATAACATAATTTTAGCATCTAAGAGCAAAGTTAGAAAAGAAATTTTACAAAAAAACAATATAGCTTGTGATGTTGAGCCATCAAACATTGATGAAGATATGGTAAAAGAAAGTTTATTAAATGAAAATGCTTCCCCAGAAATTATTTCAAAAAATTTAGCTGAATTAAAAGCTAGTAAAATTAGTTCAAAAATTCATGATAAAATAGTTTTAGGTGCAGACAGCGTTATTGATTTAGGAGGAGAGTTAATTTCTAAGCCAACAAACAGAAAAGAGGCATTGTTAATATTAAAAAAACTTAATGGCAGAGAGCACAATTTAATTAGTTCCGTTTGTATCTCTAAAAATGGATCAATGATTTGGAATTATACTGATAAAGCTACACTTAAAATGCTAAATTTTACTGACAAGGAACTGCAAGATTATCTAGCTAAAATTTCTGATAGTGCTTTGTATGCTTACAATGTCTACCAAATAGAAGGTGAGGGTAGAAAATTATTCTCAGAAATTGTTGGGGACGAAGACACCATAATGGGCCTTCCTATTAAAAAAATTAAAGAGTATTTAAAAAATATTGAATGAAAAAATACTTAGTAATTGGAAACCCAATAGACCACTCCCTATCTCCTGTATTACATAATTGTTGGATTAAACAAAATCTTATTCATGCAATCTATGAAAAAAAAAAATTAAATAGTAAGGATTTAGAAAATTTAATTTTAGATGTTAAAAAAGGAAAAATAAACGGTCTAAATGTTACGGTGCCCTTTAAAAATGTCATAATAGAGTACTTAGACGAGCTAAGTAACGAAGCGAAAAAAACACAGTCAGTAAATACAATTTATTTGAAAGATAAAAAAATAGTTGGACACAATACTGATATCGAAGGTTTTGAAAATGCAATACAAAGTATAAACTTCAACTTTAAAGGAAAGAAAGTTTTTATTTTAGGGGCAGGTGGTGTTGTTCCATCAATTATTTATGCTTCAATAAAAATGGAAGCTGCTAAAATCATGATAAGTAATAGAACAAAAAAAAAGGCAGAGGGGTTAAAATTTTTTTTTAATAATATTGAATTGGTTAATTGGGGAGAAGTACCCGACTTTGATGTGATAATAAATGCGACAAGCTTGGGTTTAAAAAAAGATGACAAAATAAATTTAGATTTTACCAAAGTGGGAAAAAATAAATTATTTTATGATGTGATTTATAATCCAGGCGAAACAAATTTTTTGAAATTAGGTAAAAAATTAGGCAATAAATGTGAAAATGGTAAACTGATGTTTGTTTACCAAGCATTTTCAGCATTTAAATTGTGGCATGGTATAGATCCTTTAATAAATGATGAGACAATGAAACTCTTAGATTAATGATAAGAATTGGCATTTTAGGTGATATAGGATCGGGCAAAAGTTTTGTTGCTAAAAACTTTGGGTATCCAGTTTTCAACGCTGATTATGAAGTTTCAAAATTATATCAGAAAAACAAAAACGTTTATCAAAAATTAAAAAAAAAATTACCTAAATACATTTTTGAATTTCCAGTAGATAAAATACAACTCTCTAACGCGATCCTTGCAAATAATTCAAATTTAAAAAAAATAGTTAAGATAGTTCACAAAGAAATAAGACATAAACTACGATCTTTTTTAAAAAAAAATAAAAACAAAACACTCGTTGTTCTGGACATCCCATTACTTTTAGAAAATAAAATAAATAAAAAAAAAGATATTTTGGTTTATGTTGATTCTAGAAAAACCGATATATTAAGAAATTTAAGGAAGAGAAGAAATTTTAATCCAAAAATACTTAAGAAATTTAAAGAAATTCAACTCCCGCTTGCTTATAAAAAAAAAAATTCTAAATATATAATTACTAATAAATTTACAAAAAAGTCTGTTAAAATTGAGATTAATAAAATTTTAGAAATTATTAAAAATGAAAGAAGTGGTTCTCGATACTGAAACAACAGGCTTATCAATTAAGGATGGTCACAGAGTTGTTGAAATTGGCTGTATAGAATTAGAAGACTTAATTCCTACAAAAAATAAATTCCACTGTTATTTAAATCCTGAAAGAAAAGTTTCTGAAAAAGCACTCGCAGTTCACGGATATAATGATGAATTTTTATCCAAACAAAAAAAGTTTAATGAGATTGGAGAAGAATTTTTAAGTTTTATCAAAGATAAAAAACTCATAATTCACAATGCAGAATTTGATCTTACCCATCTAAACAATGAGTTAAACTTATTTGGAAAAAAAAAAATTGAAAATGAATTTGTTGATACACTTGTTTTAGCAAGGAATAAGTTTCCTGGTGCTCCAGCAAGTTTGGATGCTCTTTGCAAACGTTTCAAGATTGATAATTCCAAAAGGATCCAGCATACTGCCTTGATTGATTGTTATTTATTAGCAAAAGTTTATATAAATTTAATTGATCAAAAAGAACCAAAATTAAATTTTCAAAATATTAATCAAGATAAAAACAATATAACTCCTGAAAATGTTGAATATTATAAAAAGGTTGTAAAGCCTTCCTCAGAAGAAATTACAAATCATAAAGAATATTTGAAACTTCACTTAAAAAAAAATTATTTTTAATTAAATCTCTGTTTATATAATTCTTCAAAATCCACTTTTTTTTCAAATTTTATCCCAGTGTAGCCCGAATTATGCAATAGATCTAAGAGAGCTTTTTCTAAATCAGGGTAAATTTTAATTTGAACATCACAAAGTACAATTTTTTCTAATTCTTTTTTATCTTTAATTTCCTCATTTACTCTTACGATAGTTGAATATATTATTTCAAAATGGGATTTTTTTTTACTTTGTCCTATATCCTCAAACTTAAATGTTGTATTTATTTCAATCATTTTATTTTTAAGTGGCTTAGAATTTATATCAATCCCAAGTTGGTATTTACTAATCCTATCTTTTACAATGAGATAGGTTTCTATATCAGGTGTTTCACTAGATGAATCTTTAATAAATTTTCCTAATATTTTAAATTTTTCTGTCATTATCGTCCTCTATATCTTCAAAGTCTCCTTCAATAAAATTATTTTTTTTATTTGCTTTGGGCTTAAATTTTTTAACAAGTTTATTAAAAATCATTTTTCTACTTAAAGGAAATATGAGTAAGAAACCAAAAGTATCAGTTACAAAGCCAGGTATGATTAACATTAAAGCAGCAAATGCAATAGCTGCTCCTGAAATTACTTCATAAGCTGGAGTTTCATTTCTGCTTAGTTGAGTAAAGCCAGACCTAAGAGTATTTAAACCTTCATATTTTGCATAATAAACCCCAATAATTGCTGTAGTAAAAATCAAAATAATAGTACTCATCGCTCCTATTTGTGACCCAATTTTAATTAAAAGATAGATTTCAACAACAGGGACTAAAATAATTGTTAATAATATTGGGTTCATTTGTCCTTAATCTAAATTGCTGGTTGAAATTAATCAACATAGTAATTACTATCTAATATATGAGTTACAGTTTTGAATACATCGACATAATCTTGTTAGCAATGATTGCTGGCTTCATTTTTCTTAGACTGAGAGGAATTTTAGGTAAAAGAACTGGTTTTCAAGGAAAAACTCCTGCACAATTTAAAGAGGTATTAAAAAATATTAAAGTTGAACAACCAAGAAAATTAAATGATATTTTCGATACTGCTGCTCAAGAGGAATTTTTAAAAGGTGCTAAAATTGCATACGAAACTATAATTACAGATTTTAGTGACAATGATAATAAAATTACAACAAGTAGACAATTGTTAAATGGGCAAATATTTTCTCAGTTCAATGATGCTCTTAAGGAAAGGAACTCAAGAGGTCACTTCGCTGAAATCACATTTATAGGTATTAATTCTGCAGAAATTAAAGAACACAAGAAAATTGGTAATATTTTAAATGTTACTGTTGATTTTATAGCTGAGGTAATTACCTGCATAAGAGATAAGGATAAAAAAATAGTCTCAGGGGATCCAGAAAAAATTAAAAAAATTTATGATACATGGGTGTTTTCAAGAGATACGACTTCTATAAATCCCAACTGGCAGCTTGTAAATACTTTAACATAGTTGACTAGCGATATTTCAAACAAAGATAAAAAAGACTGGGAAGAATTCATTTCTAGTGACGAAGCACTTCCTAATAAAGATCAAAAGATTTTAAATCAAAAAATATTTAAAACTAAATCAATAGATCTTCATGGTTATAGTCTTGAACAAGCAAATAAGACAATTGAGAATTTTATATATGATTCTTATAAAGAAAAAATTAATAAATTAATTGTTGTGACTGGTAAAGGTCTTCATTCTCAAAATGAAAAAGACCCGTATGTATCTAAAGAATTAAGTATTTTAAAATATTCTGTTCCTGAATTTATTGAAAATAATAAAAATTTAATGAATATTATTAATGAAATAAAAGACGCAAATCCTGAGGATGGGGGATCTGGAGCGTTTTATATTTTTTTAAAGAAAAAAAGGAATCATAAATTTTAAAATAATTTTTATTTAGATATAAATCATATAAAATAAATATGTTTTTTTTTTAATTTATAATGATCATTTGGTTAGCGTCATATCCTAAAAGTGGAAATACTCTATTAAGATCTATTTTAGCTGCTTATTTTTACTCAAATGATGGAGTAGTTAAATTTAAAGACTTATATAACATAGAACAGTTTCCAGAAATCAAACATTTTAAAGAGCTAAAAATTGATTTTTTGGATGAAAAAAAAGTATTTGAAAACTTTATCAATGCACAAGTTAATATTAATAAGAAAAATAATAATTTGAAATTTCTTAAGACCCATAGCAGTCTTGCTAAGGTTAATGGATGTAATTTCACTGATTTAAAAAATACATATGCTGCAATTTATATTGTGAGAGATCCAAGAAATGTTGTTAGTTCTTTTGCACACCACTATAACCTTAAAATAGATGAAGCAACAGAAGCAATGTTAGATCCTGTTAGATGGATTGCCAAAAATGATTTAGTTTTCAAAACTTTTTTATCTTCTTGGAACATGAACTATAATTCTTGGAAACAACTAAAAGAAAAAGTTTTATTTATCAAATATGAAGATTTAATTTTCAAAAAGAAAAATACATTAATAAAGATTTTTAAATTTATTCAAAATTTAGGTGCTGAAGGCTTTCAATTAAACATGTTAAAACTTAACAAAGCAATCAAATCTTCAGATTTTAAAAATATGCAGGAATTAGAAAAGAAAGATGATTTTCAAGAGGGTATAGTAGAAAAAGGCTCAAAAAAAAGAAAAATTTTTTTTAGGCTTGGTCCAAAAAATGATTGGAGAATTAATTTGGATGAAAAAAATAGACTGAAAATCGAGAACGCATTCAAGAAAGAAATGTTGGAGTTAGGGTATTTAAACTTTAAAGAATAAATTTTGATAGATCTGTATCTTTAACCAAGTTATCTAAGTTTTTGTTAATATATTCCTTATTAATAGTAATTTTTTCTCCAGCACGATCAGTTGCAGTAAAACTTATTTCATCTAAAATTTTTTCAATAATTGTATGTAATCTTCTTGCGCCTATATTTTCTACCGTTGCATTTACTTCTGAGGCAATATTTGCAATGCTATCAATTCCATCTTCTGAAAACTCAAGATCTACGTTTTCTGTTTTTAGCAAAGCTACATATTGTTTAATCAAACTAAAATCAGGCTCTCTTAGAATTCTTTTAAAATCCTCGCTAGTTAAAGCCTCTAACTCAACCCTAATAGGTAATCTTCCTTGAAGCTCTGGAAGTAGATCAGATGGTTTTGCAAGCTGGAATGCACCTGATGCGATAAATAAAATATGATCTGTTTTGATTGGACCGTGCTTAGTGTTTACTGTTGTTCCCTCAATCAAAGGTAATAAATCTCTTTGGACACCTTCTCTAGATACATCGCCACCAACCCTATCTGTTCTTGCCGAAATTTTATCGATTTCGTCTAAAAATACTATTCCATTATTTTCAGTTGAAAGTTTTGCAGCTTTCACAATTTTATCTTGTTCAATTAATTTATCAGACTCATCGTTGATTAAAATCTCATGAGATTCTTTAACACTCATTTTCTTTTTCTTTTCTTTATTGCCCATTGATTTACCAATCATTTCACCAATGTTGATCATTCCAACATTAGCTCCAGGCATTCCAGGTATTTCAAAAGAAGCTCCTGACCCACTGTCACTAACAGAAATTTCTATTTCATTATCATCTAGGTCACCATTTCTTAATCTTTTTCTGAAACTCTCTCTTGTTGCTAAACTTGCTTTTTTACCAACTAAAGCATCTAAGACTTTTTCTTCTGCAGCTTTCTGAGCTTGAGCAAAAACTTCTTTTCTTTTTTTTACTTTTTCCATCGCAATAGCAATTTCAATTAAATCTCTAACTATTTGTTCCACATCTCTTCCAACATAACCAACTTCTGTAAATCTTGTAGCTTCTACTTTTACAAAGGGTGCTTCAGCTAATTTTGAGAGTCTTCTTGAAATCTCAGTTTTTCCAACTCCAGTTGGACCGATCATTAAAATATTTTTTGGTAAGACTTCATTTTTCATTTCGCCTTTAAGTGCTTGTCTTCGCCATCTATTTCTCAACGCTACTGCAACTGCTTTCTTTGCTTTGTTTTGACCAACAACAAATCTATCTAATTCTGAAACAATTTCTCTTGGAGAAAGAGAGCTAACTAAAGACGCTTCCTCTTTTTTATTTTGTTCTTTAGGGTGCAGAGGCGTAACGTTAGAATTATCCATTATATTTTTTCAACTTTGACATTGTTGTTTGTAAATACACAAATATCAGCGGCAACCTTGATGGCTTTTTTTGCAACATCCTCTGCTGACATTTCACCTTCCATTAAAACTTTTCCTGCAGCTAAAGCGTAATTTCCACCTGAGCCAATTCCAATTACATCACCTTCAGGTTCTAAAACATCACCTGTCCCAGAAATAATATAACTATTACTTTTGTCACCAACAGCCATTAGTGCCTCTAATCTTCTTAAATATTTATCTGTTCTCCAATCTTTTGCCAGCTCAACAGCAGCTCTTGATAAATTACCCGCATGTTTTTCAAGCTTACCCTCTAATCTCTCAAACAATGTTAATGCATCTGCAGTTGATCCTGCAAAACCAGCAACAACATCTCTTTTTTCAATCTTTCTAACTTTTGAAGCAGTACTTTTCACAACAGTATTTCCCATACTAACTTGCCCATCACCAGCAACTACTACCTCATTATTTTTTCTTACCAGTACAATTGTTGTCATAAACAATAAATGGTAACTATTTTTGATACTTCAAGTGGTCATACTAACGTTGATATAGAGGGATTATGTATGTATACCTCTAAAATATATGGCTAGAAAAGGAAAAGTATCTCGCAAAACAAAAGAAACCAGCATTAGTGTTGAAGTTAATATTGATGGCAAGGGTCAATATAAAATTGACACTGGAATTGGTTTTTTAGATCATATGTTGGAGCAATTATCAAAACATTCTTTAATTGATTTAAAAGTAAAAGCTAAAGGAGATACACATATAGATCTTCACCACACTACTGAAGATACAGGCATTGCAATTGGAGAGGCTTTAAAAAAAGCGGCTAAAAAATTTGTTGGTATAAAACGTTATGCTCATAGAGTTATTCCGATGGACGAAACTTTAACTAGAGTAGCGATTGATGTTTCAAATAGACCTTATTTGATTTGGAAAGTAAAATTGAAAGTTGAGAAACTAGGAGAAATGGATACTGAATTATTTAAAGAATGGTTCCAAGCTTTTTCACAATCTGCTGGTATTACTTTGCACGTTGAAAATATTTATGGGGACAACAGTCACCACATTATTGAATCTTGTTATAAAGGTTTAGCAAGATCTTTAAGAGATGCTTTAGAGATGGATCCTAGAAACAAAAAAAGTATTCCATCAACAAAAGGCTCATTATAAGCTTAATGAATGTCACAATTATTGATTATAATTCGGGCAATATAAGCTCGGTAATAAACTCTTTTAAGGAGGTTGCTAAAAATAAGGTAAATATAGAGGTTACTGCAGAGTTAAATAAGATTAAATCAAGTGATAAAGTTGTTTTACCAGGACAAGGTTCGTTTAAAAGTTGTGTTGATGCACTTAATAGCATCAATGGTTTAGTCGACACTTTAAATGAATTTGTTATTAACAATAAAAAACCACTTCTTGGAATTTGTGTTGGGCTACAGATGTTTGCTGATATTGGCTATGAAGAAATAGAAACCAAAGGTCTAGGGTGGATATCAGGTAAGGTATCTAAGATAAATAACCAAAATGGAAAGTATAAACTTCCACATATTGGATGGAATCAACTAAATATTGTCAAGGATAGCCAAATTTTTAAAGGCATTAAAAATAATTCTCATATGTATTTTGTCCATAGTTATGAGCTTATACCTGAGGATAAAAGTGTAGTTTTAGCAACAACAGATTATTCTACAAATATTGTTTGTTCGGTAGAAAAAGAAAATATTTTTGGTACCCAGTTTCACCCGGAGAAGAGTGACAAAATTGGACTTAAAATAATTGATAATTTTATTAATTTATAAATGAAAATATTCCCAGCAATAGATATTAAAGATAAAAAGTGTGTGAGGTTAATTAAAGGAGATTTTGAGAATAAAACTGAATATGAAATGTCTCCTGTTGAGCAAGCAGGTAAATATAAAGATCATGGTTTCAAAAATTTACATATAGTTGATTTAGATGGAGCTTTAACTGGTGAAACAGTTAATTTGGATATTATTAAAGAAATAGTCATGAAATTTGATCTTAAAATTGAAATTGGTGGAGGTATCAGAAATTTTGAAAGTATTCAGAAATATACTGATATTGGTGTTGAAAAAGTTATTTTAGGAAGTGCTGCTATAAAAGATAAAAATTTTTTAAAAAAGGCATGTGAAAAATTTCCAAATCAAATTGCTTTAGGTTTAGATGCTAAAGATGGATATCTATCTGTATCTGGTTGGAAAGAAAACTCTAATCAATTAACTTTAGATTTTTTAAAAGAGGTAAATAGCTTTGGTGCTAGTAGATTAATTTATACTGATATCAATAGAGATGGGATGAAACAAAGTCCTAATTTTGAGGAGACCGAAAAAGTTGCCGACACTTCTAATTGTCCAGTAATTATATCTGGTGGAGTTTCTTCAATAGATGACATTAAAAAGGCCAAAGAATTAAATAACAATAACATTGAAGGCATTATAGTTGGTAAAGCTATATATGATGGTGATATTAATTTAGATGAATTAGTTAAGGAAATACATGCTTAAAAATAGAATAATACCTTGTTTAGATGTTAAAAACGGTCGTGTAGTGAAGGGTATTAATTTTGTAGACTTAAAAGATGCAGGAGACCCAGTAGAACAAGCCAAAATCTATTCTGATGGTGGTGCAGATGAAATTTGTTTTTTAGACATTACAGCTTCAAATGAAAATAGAGACACAATTTATGATGTTGTGGATAGAACTTCTAAGAAATGTTTTGTACCATTGACGGTTGGAGGTGGTGTTAGAAGTGTTGAGGATATTAATAAACTACTTAATTGTGGTGCAGACAAAGTATCAATTAATACCGCCGCAGTTCAAAATGCAAAAGTGGTTGAAGATAGTTCAAGAAAGTTTGGTTCACAATGTATTGTGGTTGCAATTGATGCAAAGAGAAATGATGGTGGTTGGGAAATTTTTACTCATGGTGGAAGGAATCCAACTGGAATTAATGCTTTAGAATTTGCTTTAAAAATGGAGAAGTGTGGTGCTGGAGAGCTATTAGTTACTTCTATGGATAAGGATGGAACTCAGTCAGGATATGATATCGAGCTTATGCAAAAAATATCATCTAGTGTAAATATTCCAGTGATTGCATCAGGTGGAGTTGGGACTTTAGATCATTTGGTAGACGGAATAAAATCAGGTGCAAGTGCTGTTTTAGCAGCATCTATATTTCATTATGGCACATATTCAGTTGATGAAGCTAAGCAATATTTGGCTTCAAAAGATATACCTGTTAGGATTTGATATGTTAAAAATTTTAGAAGATCTCGTTACCCTTGCAAGAGAGCGAAAAAGTAATCCTGTTGAGGGCTCATATACTAACAAGCTTTTAGAAGATAAATCTTTAGCAAAAGAAAAGGTTTTAGAAGAGATTAACGAGTTATTTGAAGCAGTTGAACAAGATACAAATAAAATTCATGAAGCAGCAGATGTTCTCTATCATTTAATTATGTATCTTGAAAAAAGTGGAATAAAAATTGAAGACGTGATGAAGGAATTAAACAACAGAAGAAAATAAAAAATGGCATACGACGAGAGTAACATCTTTGCTAAAATTTTAAGAGGGGAGATACCTTGTAAAAAAATTTATGAAGATGAGTTTGTGCTTTCGTTTCATGACATAAATCCACAAAAAAAAATTCATGCTTTAGTAATTCCCAAAGGGAAGTATATTGACTTAGATGATTTTAGTCTTAATGCATCTCCACAGGAAATGGTTGGATTGTTAAAAGGTATTAATATAGTTGCCAAAAAGCTTGGTATTTCAACAGAAGTAGGTAAGGGCTACAGAGCTTTAGCAAATATCAGTGATCATGGCGGACAAGAAGTACCTCATTTACACTTTCATCTATTTGGTGGTGAAACAGTTGGAAAAATGGTTGAGTGACACAAGAAGTAAAAAGAAATTATTTAGAAATCAATTCTCTTGAAGATCTTAATCAAGCGTCTAAGCCCTCTGCTGATTACACTTTAAATTTGTTAGATCCAATTAACTTTGAGTTAAATAAATTTTTTTATAAAAACATTGGTAATAAACATAAATGGGTAGATAGATTAGTTTGGACTCAGGAGCAGTGGATAGATTATGCTTCAAGTAAAAACGTTAAAACATTTATATTAAAATGCAAAGATGATCTAGTAGGTTTCTTTGAATTAATACATCATCAAGAGAAAAAAGAAGTTGAAATAGCTTATTTAGGTATCTTAGAGGAGTATCATAATAAGAAACTTGGATCATATTTATTATCGGAGGCTATAAAAGAGTCTTTCAAAAATAAAATTATTCGTACCTGGGTTCACACCTGTACACTAGATCACAAGAATGCTTTGAATAATTATATTACTAGAGGTATGAAAATATTTAAAACTGAAGTTATAAATATTTAATTTTGGTCTGGCAGTTTAAACTTATTTTTTGGAATGATCTTATTTTTTTGAATTGAAGATAAGAAGGTAATATTAAAATTTTGATATACATCTGTATTTTGCCATCCAATTAAATCATAAGTTTGTTTGTTAAAAAAAACATTGAGTTCGATATCATTTTCTTTGATTGTATAATTAATAAATGATTCATCTACAATTCTTTCTTCTAAAATTTTTATTTTATTTATTAAGAAATCTTTATCTAGAATAAAGCTAAGAGGAGTTTTGTGAAGCGGATATCGATAATAACTCGTTATAGTTTTAATCACTAAAGATCTACCATTTGATACTAAAATCTTATTATTACTTTTTGCATATTCACAAAATATTTTCTTTGGGTATTCAATTGTACAATTTCCATTTTCAATTTTTCCATTAATATTTTGTTCAAAATTAAAATCTAAATTTTGAGTATTATTTAAATTTTCAATAATTTTGTCTTTATTATTTGCATTACTATCTGTGATGAAAACTAAAAAAAAAAATATAAATGTACACCTTAACATTAAAGAACATCTCTTTTACCAACATGATTAGCTTTACTAACTATGCCATCTGCTTCCATCATATCAATAATTCTTGCAGCCCTATTGTACCCTATTTGCAGTTTTCTCTGCAAAAAAGATGTGGAGGCTTTACCTTCTGATCTTATTATTTCCAAAGCTTGCTGGTAAAGTTCATCTTTATCACCCTGGTTAGCACTGTCCCCGATTTCTTTTTCATCTGCAAAATTTAATATTTCGTCCACATAATCTGGTTCTGCTTGAGATCTTAAAAAATTATTAATTTTTTCTATTTCATTATCTGACACAAAAGGCGCATGAATTCTGACTATTCGATTAGCAGATGACATATAAAGCATGTCTCCTTTACCCAGCAACTGTTCAGCTCCTTGTTCTCCTAAAATTGTTCGACTATCAATTTTAGATGTAACTTGAAAAGATATCCTGGTTGGAAAATTTGCTTTAATAGTTCCTGTAATTACATCAACACTTGGTCTTTGGGTTGCCATAATTATATGAATACCAGCTGCTCTCGCCATTTGAGACAGTTTTTGAATATAGTTTTCAATCTCTTTGCCGGCTACCAACATCAAATCAGACATTTCGTCTACCACTACAACTATATAGGGCATTGGAAGTTTATGTTTTGCATTATAACCATCTATATTTCTTACACCTTCTTTGGTCATCAATTTGTATCTACTTTCCATTTCTTTTACTACCCAGCCAAGTACAGAGGCGGCTTTTTTTGCTTCAGTTATTACAGGGCATAATAAATGTGGGATCCCTTCGTAAGTTGATAGTTCAAGCATTTTTGGGTCAATTAAAATGAATTTACATTTGTCAGGTGCGTGTCGATAAAGAATAGATAAAATAATTGTGTTAATACATACTGATTTTCCTGATCCAGTAGTTCCTGCAATCAGCAAGTGAGGCATAGAAAATAAATCTCCAACAATAGGCTTGCCAGATATACTCTTACCAAGAGCAATTGGTAATTTTACTTCTCTCTTTTTAAAATCTGTTGTATTCAATATCTCACTTAAATAAACATTCTCTCTTGCGTTGTTTGGTAGCTCTATTCCAATAGTGTTACTTCCAGGTATCGTTGCAATTCTAGCTGATTCTGAACTTGTATTTCTTGCTATATCATCTGATAAATTTACAATTTTAGAGACTTTAACACCTGCAGCTGGCTCAAATTCATTTAGAGTTACTACTGGACCATGACTTACTTTTTTTATACTCCCATCAACACCAAAGTCTAAAAGAATTTTCTCTAAAAACTCTGAATTATGCGTTTCATTTTGATCAGAATTTTCTCTTTCTTGCTTAGTTGGAATTTTTAATAAATCAAAACTCGGGAGTTTAAATTTTATTTTTTCATTATTTTTATTTTCAGCTTTTATAAAAGGAAGGTCTTCTTGGATAAGATTTTTTATTTCATCTTGAGGAATATATTCACTGATAACCTCACTTTTGTCGGTATAGTTTTTATTCT
>CACLDI010000013.1 GCA_902605605.1 uncultured Pelagibacteraceae bacterium | reverse complement strand
CCACATTCCAATTAAAGAAGTTGCTCAACATATTACAAAAGAAAATATTATGAAACCGATTAAACTAATCAATGAAGTCATGGAGCTAAATGGTGTTAAGAAACCAAGAATAGCAATTCAAGCACTTAATCCACATGCTGAATTTGGTACAGAGGAAAAAGATGAAATTATTCCTGCTATAGAAGAAGCAAAAAAACTTGGATACAATGTAGATGGTCCATTACCATGTGATACGTCTTTTGTTGTTGCATATAAAAATAAAAATCATGATTGTATGGTTGGTATGTACCATGATGCACTTCAATCAGGTCTTAAAGCTTTTGGTTTTGATAGAGGCGTAACAGTTCAAGGTGGATTAACTGTACCAGTAACTACTACTGCTCATGGATCTGCATTTGCTATTGCAGGTAAAAATGAAGCTAACATAGATCCAATTTTAAATTCTTTTAAAATTGCTTTGTCTATGTCAAAAAATAAAAAAATTAAAATTAATAATTAACTAAATCTTTTGTAAAAGGCATGGACGCAGCTGCACCTAATTTTGTAGTTGAAATTCCTGCTATTTTATTTGCAAAAATTAAAGCCTCTTTAATATCTAAATTACTTGCTAAACTAACAGTTAGGGCTCCATTAAATGCATCACCTGCGCCTGTAGTATCAAGAACAGGTTCTTTTAATTTAAAAGCATTTAAGAAAAAATTTTCTTCTTTATTTGCAAAATAAACACCTTTTTCTCCTAAGGTAATTATTACATTTTTCACACCCTTTTTTAAAAGTTCCTGACCTGCATTTTTAATATCTGACTCAGTTTTAATTTTTTTATTTAAATAAAACTCTGCTTCAGTTTCATTTGGCGTAAAAAAATCAATTAATTTAAAGTATGGAACAACACACGTTGGTGGTATTGATGATGTAAGTGCTATTGCTTTTACAAAAAAAGGTAAACTTACAGATCCAACAATTGTAGCTTATAAAGGTGTAGGGCCTATTAAAACTAACCTTATCAAAGGAGATATTGATGTAGGTGTTTTAAACTTGGGTGAAGCTGTTACTGAAATAGAAGATGGCACTTTATGTGTATCAGTTGTCTTAGCTAGTAACAGAATGGAAAAATTAAATAACGTTCCTACAGCTACTGAATTAGGAATTCCAGTTGTTTTATCTACAGTTAGAGGTTTCGTAACAAGAAAAGGTGTACCTGCTGATAGAAAAAAACAATTAGAAGACTCAATGATAAAAGCTATGGAGCATAAATATTTCCAAAGCTTTTTAACTGACATTGGTCTTGATTCAACTAGTGTAGTTGGAGCTGATGAGTGGGGTAAGCAAATGGAAGTTATGCTTGCAGAAATGACCGCTCAACTTAAAGCTTTAGGTTACATTAAGTAATTTTAATAAAGTACATTCTTTAATATGAATAATGTACGAGATAAAAAAAGGGCAAACAAAAGTTTGCCCTTTTTTTTTAAAACAGAATTTAAAGTCTTTTTTGCAATTATTTTAGTTTCATCAATTTTACTAATTTCCACTTTTTCATTTGATACCGTCCCACCAATTTTAAATAGAGGAATTCAACCAGCTACATTTCCAAAAGGCTTACTTGTCTTGATGATAGTACTAACTTCGATTATCTATTATTTATCTTTTAAAAGACCTTGGAAAAAAGAAAAAAATTTACCTAAGCCCTTTTTTTTAACAATTATAAGTTTCGTTTTATTTATAATAATTTCAAAAACTTTAGATTTTTTTCTAGCGATTTCGGTATTGTCAATTTTTGTATCCTTTAATTGGGGTGAAAGAAGAGTTTTTTATTTATTATTGGTAAGTATGATTTTTCCTTTAGTTGTCTTTATTTTTTTTGAAATGATTTTAGGACTTAGGTTTCCTCCAGGAATAATTACAAATCTTTATTATTATTAAAATGGATAACCTAATTTTAATGATGGCTCCTTTATTTAGTTCAAAACTATTATTAGTTTTATTATTTGGAACTCTATTTGGATTAGTTTTAGGAGTTTTGCCTGGCTTAGGACCTACAACGGGAGGTGCATTAATATTACCTTTCACTATGACTTTGGATCCATTGTCAGCAATTATTTTGTTAACATCTATATATTGTGCAGGAACATATGGAGGAGCAATTACGGCTGTACTTATTAATACACCCGGAACTCCAGCTGCAGCAGCGACATGTTTAGATGGATATCCATTGGCTCAAAAAGGTGAAGCAGGCAGAGCTTTAGGTATGGCTACAGTTTCAAGTACAGTTGGTGGGATATTTAGTGTTATAGTTTTAGTTTTTTTCGCACCAATATTGGCAAATCTTGCATATGAATTCGGTCAACCTGAATATTTTGCCTTAGCAATTTTTGGTTTAACTATGCTGGCTTCAATCGGAGATGGTAGTCCAATAAAAAATTTAATAGCAGGAGCTTTTGGAATTTTAATTTCAACAGTCGGAAAAGATTTCATGACATCAATAGATAGATTTACTTATGGTATTAATGAGCTTTCAGTAGGTATAGGATTTATACCAGTTGTTGTTGGTTTATTTGCAATAAGCGAAATGCTAACTCAATCCACATTACTAGATCAAGTATTTAAAAGAGTGGCTTTAAAAGCTGTAAAACTTCCAACTAAAGATGATTATAAAAAAACTTGGAAAACAATTCTTAGATCAAGTGGAATAGGATCATTTATAGGAGTATTGCCAGCAGAGGGAGGAACGGTTGCCTCTTTAATAGGTTATTCAGAGGCAAAAAGATTTTCAAAAAATCCCGAAGAATTTGGTAAAGGATCTGTTGAAGGAATTGCTGGAGCAGAGGCAGCAAACAATGCTGCTACAGGCGGCGCCATGGTTCCTACATTAGCTTTAGGTATACCTGGAAGCGCGACTACTGCGGTTATATTAACAGGATTAATTATTCATGGAGTAAGACCTGGACCAGATTTATTTAAAGAACAACCAGAATTCCTTTATGGAATTTTTGGAGCAATGTTAGTTGCCAATATTCTATTTTTTATATTTGGTTTTTTTGGTGCAAAACTTTTTGCAAGAATTACTCTTGTACCTAATAAAATTTTGTGGCCAATGATTTTTGCAGTGTCAGTCTGTGGAACTTATTCTTTAAGTCAATCTATAATTGATGTTTGGATAATGTTATTTTTTGGCGTACTTGGTTTTTTTATGAGAAGATATGGTTTTTCTGTAGTACCAGTTATTATAGGATTGATTTTGGGAGAACTTGTAGAAGGAACTTTGAGACAATCAATTGTAATATTTGATGGGAACTGGCTTATGTTTTTGACTAGACCAATAGCTTTAACATTCTTTATTTTATCTTTAATTGCACTTGCTTTTCCTTTAATAAGATCAAAAAAAAATAAAAAAACTATATGATTAAGTTTGATATAAATAATAGAGTAGCCGTTGTAACTGGTGGGGCCCAAGGATTTGGTTTGGCAATTACAGAAAGATTTATAGAGTCAGGAGCAAAAGTTGTTATTTGGGATATTGATGAAAATGAAGCCAAGAAAGCTTTAGAAAAAGTAAATTCTAAAAATTTATCCTATCAAATAGTTGACGTAAGTGATTTTAAAAAGATTAATGAAAAATTAACCGAAATTGAAAGCTTGCATGGAAAAATAGATATTTTTTATAAATAATGCAGGTGTGGCAGGTATGAATACTACAGTTGCAGAATATCCAATAGAAGAGTGGAATAAGGTAATTAATTTAAACCTCAATGCAGTTTTTTATTGCTGTAAAGCAGTAGTTCCTTTCATGGAAAAAAATAATTATGGGAGAATTGTAAACATAGCATCTATAGCTGGTAAAGAAGGTAATCCTAATGCCAGTGCATATAGCACTTCAAAAGCTGGAGTAATTGGCCTAACTAAATCATTAGGAAAAGAGCTTGCTCAAAAAAATATAGCAGTAAACTGTGTTACTCCTGCTGCTGCAAAAACAAGGATTTTTGATCAAATGACTGAAGAGCATATCAATTATATGCTTTCAAAAATTCCAAGAAATAAATTTGCGAAAGTTGAGGAATTAGCATCTCTAGTCACATGGTTATCTAGTGAAGAAAATTCATTTTCAACAGCTGCTGTGTTTGATTTAAGCGGTGGTAGAGCTACATATTAGTTATGCAAATAGGTATAGATGTTGGTGCTACAAAAATAGAAACTGTGGTCTTAGAACAAAACGGTCAAGAAAAACACAGATCCAGGACTGCATGTCCCAAAGATTATTTATCAATAATTAATGCTATTAAAGATATTAGTAAAAAATTAGAAAAAGAATTTAAAATGGAATTACCTATAGGAGTATGTCATCCAGGAATACATTCTCCACAAACAGGTTTAGTAAAAAATGCACCAAATTGTTATTGGCTTGAAAAAAAACCTTTTCAAAATGATTTACGTAAAGCACTTGGCAAAGAAGTTTTTTGTGAAAATGATGCAAATTGCTTTGCATTATCTGAAGCAATTGATGGGTCAGCAAAAAATTATAAAATAGTTTATGGAATTATTTTAGGTTCAGGAGCTGGAGGTGGACTTGTAATTGATAAACAAATTATAAGTGGTCCAAATGGTGTAGCTGGTGAGTGGGGTCATAATCAAATTCCGTATTTTGCAGCAAAAAAAGAAAATTTTGACTCTAATAATGCTAGAGAGGCTGAAATTGAAAGTTTTATTTCTGGTTTAGGATTAGCAAAAAGATTTAATAAACTTTATGGAAAAAACTTAAAAACAAACGAGATTTTTGAGTTAAATCGTAAACATGATCTAGATGCCGAAAGATTTATAGATGATTTTAAAGTAAATCTTGCCATGTCTCTTTCAAGTATTATAAATATTTTAGACCCAGATGCTTTTATATTTGGTGGTGGAGTTTCAAATGAAATTGATTTTTTAAGTGAAATAGAGTCTATGGTTAAGAAATTTGTCATAGGAAAAGAATACCAAGGGGTGTTCCTTAAACCTAGATTTGGAGATGCTAGCGGTGTTAGAGGAGCTGCTCGTCTTGGAAGAATCTTGGCAAATTAAATTTTCAATCTAAAATTGAATATATTAAGAATAATTTAGCTTTAAATATAAAAAAAACCCACAATTAAAAATTTAAAAAACATCAACTTTAAGTTGTATAAAATTTTTTTAATTTACTTTTAGCTTACAATCTACCTATAGTTCTTTTTTATATAAAAAAACGAAAAATAACAAAAAGGGAAGATAAGATATGAGAAAATTAATAATCGCTTTGATTGCATTTGCATTCACATCTACTTCATCTTATGCAGGACCAAAAATTGAGGTATTGCACTGGTGGACTTCAGGTGGTGAAGCAGCTGCTTTAAAAGTTTTAAAAGACGATTTTGCTGCTAATGGTGGTGAATGGTTAGACATGCCTGTAACAGGTGGTGGTGGAGACGCTGCTAACGTTGCTTTAAAAGCAAGGATTGTTGCTGGTGATCCGCCGTCTGCTTCACAAATTAAAGGTCCTACAATTCAGGAGTATGATCAAGAAGGTGTAGTAGCTCCATACAATATAGACTCAATTGCACAATCTGAAGGTTGGGATAATTTATTAGATCCTATGATTGCTGCTATTCATAAATGTGAAAATAACAGCGGAGCTTATTGTGCAGCTCCAGTAAACATTCATAGAATTGACTGGATGTGGGCTAATAAAGCTGTATTTGATTCAAATGGTATTTCAGTTCCAACCACATGGGATGAATTAAATGCTGCTGCTGACAAGTTACAAGCAGCTGGCATTATTCCTTTTGCTCACGGTGGACAAGCTTGGCAAGATGCTACAGTTTTTGAAGCAGTTGCTATGGGTTTAGGTGGTAATAACTATTACAAGAATTGCTATGTAGATTTAAAAGAAAGTTGTTTGAGAAGTGAAACTACAGTTAAAGTTTTTGATCAAATGAGAAAACTACAAGGTTATACTGACGAAGGTAGCCCAGGAAGAGACTGGAATGTTGCTACTGGTATGGTTATTGAAGGTAAAGCTGGTTTCCAAATTATGGGTGACTGGGCTAAAGGAGAATTTACAGCTGCTGGTAAAACACCAGGTGTAGACTATTATTGTGCCGCAACTCCTTCAAATAATGGTTACTTATATAACGTAGATAGTTTTATTTTCTACAAGTCTAGTGATCCAGACAAACAAGCTGGTCAAAAATTATTGGCTAAACTAATGATGGGTAAAAACTTTCAAAAAGTTTTCAATCTTTACAAAGGTTCAATACCAGCTCGTCTAGACGTATCAATGGATGAATTTGACAAATGTGCAAAAACATCTAATGCAGATATCAAAACTGCAGGTGCAAAAGGTGGACTAGTTCCAAGTTTTGCTCATGGTATGGCTCAAGGTAATACTATGAAAGCTGCTCTACAAGATATTATCACAGAACACTTTAATTCTGATATGTCTTCAGTAGATGCTGCAAACGCATTAGCTGATTCAGTTCTAGCTAATATGTAGTTCATTAAAAATCTAAAGGCCACTTTTAATTAAGTGGCCTTTTTTTTAATCAAAAATAAAAATTTACAATGTTCAAGTGGTTAGAAAAAAATTTACCTAAAATCGTAATGGCTCCAGCAGTTGGGCTAATTGGATGGTTTGTTTATGGTTTTGTACTTTGGACTTTATATATATCTTTTACTAACTCGAAAATTTTACCTAAATATGAATTGTGGGGAGTTGGTCAGTATGTAAAATTATGGGCATCAAGAAAATGGCTTATATCAGTTGATAATTTATTAGTTTTTACTGCATTATTTTTAATTTTCTGCATTGTTATCGGAATTATTTTAGCAATTTTTTTAGATCAAAAAATAAGAGCTGAGGGCGTCTTAAGAACAATTTATTTATACCCAATGGCTTTGTCTTTCATTGTTACTGGAACTGCATGGAAATGGATATTAAATCCAACCCTTGGTCTTCAGAAGATGTTTATTGATTGGGGTTTTGAAAACTTTACTTTTGATTGGTTGGTTAATAGGGAAATGGCTATTTATACCATTGTTATAGCGGGTGTATGGCAATCAGCAGGTTTTGTAATGGCTTTATTTTTAGCTGGACTAAGATCGGTTGAGGACGAGATTGTTAAAGCTGCCAAAATTGATGGAGCTGGTTTATTTACTGTTTATTGGAAAATATTACTGCCAATGATGAGGCCAGTATTCTTTACAAGTTTTGTGATTTTAGTTCATATATCTATAAAAAGTTATGATCTCATTGTAGCCTTAACTCAAGGTGGGCCAGGTATTTCAACAACAATGCCAGCTTTATTTATGACACAAGCGGCATTTCATAAAAGTCAAGTTGGATTATCAGCAGCAAGCGCAATGATGATGTTTATGGCTGTTGCGGCTGTAATAATTCCATATTTATATTCAGAACTAAGGAGAGAAAATGCAAGATAATATAAAATCATCTTCTTATAAAGAACTAGAGCAAAAATCTAAATATACAAATATGTTTTTGAGATGGTTTTTATACTTTGTTTTAATTCTTTTTGCTTCTTATTTTATTTTTCCTCTTTATGTAATGGTTGTCACCTCACTTAAAACGATGGAAGAAATTAGACAAGGAACACTTTTAACCTGGCCAAGCTCATTGAATTTTGACTCATGGTTAGTTGCATGGGGTGGAAGAGGTTATGGAGCAGGAGACACTTTTTTGAGACCTTATTTTTGGAATTCAATTAAGATGGTTGTTCCAGCAGTATTCTTCTCAACATTTATAGGAGCAATGACTGGTTATGTTTTAACAAAATGGAGATTTAAAGGAGATCAGTGGGTTTTTCTTTTTTTATTATTTGGATGTTTTATTCCTTTCCAGGCAATATTGTTACCTATGGCTAGAACTCTTGGAACTTTAGGAATATCAAACTCTGTTGTAGGACTTGTGCTGGTTCATACAGTCTATGGAATTCCATTTACTACCTTATTTTTTAGAAACTATTACATCTCAGTACCAACTGAATTAGTTAAAGCAGCAAGAATAGATGGAGCTGGTTTCTTCAAAATATTTTTCAAAATTTTACTTCCTATTTCAGCTCCAATTATTGTTGTAACTGTTATTTGGCAATTTACTCAAATATGGAATGACTTTTTGTTCGGATCAACTTTTTCATTTGGGGAGGCAGCACCAATTCAGGTTGCTTTAAATAACATGGTCTTATCAAGCACTAGTGTTAAAGAATATAATGTGGATATGGCCTCAGCTATAATTGCAGGAATTCCAACACTTATAGTTTATGTTTTAGCAGGAAAATATTTTATTAGAGGATTAACTTCAGGAGCCGTGAAAGGATAAACATGAAAACTTTAAAAATTGAAGAATTGTCAAAAAACTTTGGAGCAACGGAGGTATTAAGAAAAATTAATTTAGAAATTGATGAAGGGAATTTTTTAGTACTACTAGGGCCGTCTGGATGTGGAAAGTCAACTTTATTAAATATCATTGCAGGTCTTGAAACTATAAATGAAGGAAATGTTTTTATAGATGATTATAATGTGAGTAAAGTAGAGCCAAAAGATAGAAATATTGCAATGGTTTTTCAATCTTACGCACTTTATCCGTCGATGAATGTTAAGGAAAATATGATTTTTGGTCTCAAACAAGCCAAAACTTCAAAAGAGAAGATTGCAGAGCAATTAGAAAAAGTTTCTACATTTTTACAAGTTGATAAATTATTAGAGAGAAAGCCTTCTCAATTATCTGGTGGTCAAAGACAGAGAGTTGCTATTGGTAGAGCTTTAGTAAGAGAGCCAAGAATATTTTTATTTGATGAACCATTATCTAATTTAGATGCAAAATTGAGAGTTGAGATGAGGCGTGAAATCAAAAAACTTCACCAACAGCTTAAAACTACTGTAGTTTATGTTACACACGACCAGACAGAAGCTATGAGTTTAGGAACAAAAATTGCCATAATGAACCATGGAGTAATTCAGCAAAATGAAACTCCAGAAAATATTTACAATAAACCTAGTAATACTTTTGTAGCAGATTTTATAGGTTCACCTTCTATGAATTTAATTAAAGGCAAGTTAATTAAAAATTCAAATAATATTTCATTTGTAGCTGATGACTCAAGTTTAGAGGTTCCGATCAATAATTATGATTTTAAAGAAAATTCAGATTTAAATAACAAAGAAATATATTTTGGTATCAGACCAGAACATATATATTTTAAAAAATTGAATGAAGATGACTTTGATATTAATTTACGTGCTGATCTAAGTGAATATATTGGCCATGAACAAATAGTCACATTAGACTATTCAAATCAAGAAATTTTGGCAAAATTCCCATCTACAATTAAAATTGAACTTGAAAAAGAAATGAAATTATATTTTGATCTAGCTCATATTTCTTTATTCGATTTGAAGACGAAGGAAAGAATTTAATTATGAAAGTAGTATATTCTGATTTAAAAAATAAAAGAGTTTTTATTTCTGGAGGTGGTTCTGGTATTGGAGCTACAATTGTTGAGCATTTTTGTGAACAAAAAAGTGAAGTTTATTTCATAGACATTGACCTTAAATCATCCAAGAAATTAATTAAAAAAATAAAAAAAAAGGGATACAGAGTTCCTAAATTCATTGAATGTAATATTTTGGATGTAAAAAAATTACAAAATATTATTAAAGACATCATTTCAAAAAAAGGTGCAATTCATTGTCTAATTAATAGTGCAGCAAATGATGATAGGCATACTACAGAACAGGTTGATGAAAAGTATTGGGAAAATAGGATGGGAATAAACTTAAAACACTATTTTTTTGCTGCACAAGCAGTTGTAAAGGGTATGAAAAAAATAAAATCAGGATCAATTGTAAATCTAAGTTCAGTATCATGGATGTTGGGAGAAGGGGATAAAGTTGTTTATGAAACTGCAAAATCAGCTGTAGTTGGTTTAACAAGATCTTTCGCACAAGAATTTGGAAAATATAATATTAGAACTAATTCTGTCATACCAGGTTCAATTGCTACAGAAAGACAGATTAAGCATTGGCTTACTCCTAAATATAAAAAACTTATATTAGATAGCCAAGCTATCAAAAGACAACTTAAACCAGATGATGTAGCTAGATTAGTTTTATTTTTATCATCTGATCAATCATCAGGTTGCACGAAACAAAGTTTTGTTGTTGATGGTGGTATTACTTAATTTAAGTAAGTTTATATAAAGCTAAAAAATATATATTTGGATATTTTCTATTACTTAAAATTAACTTAATAATGAAAAAAATTAATATATCAATCATCGGAACAGGTTTAATGGGCCTTCAGCATATAAAGGCAATTTCAAAATCTAAAAAAGCAAATTTACATTCAATTGTTGATATTAGTGATAATGCAAAAAAACTATCAAATAAGTATAAAATTCCATTATATTCTGATGTATCTTCTCTTTTAAAATCAAATCAACTAGATGCTGTAATAGTTTCAACTCCAAATCAATTACATGAAAAACATACAATTAGTTTTTTAAAAAAAAAAATACCAGTTCTCTTAGAAAAACCAATCTCAGATAATATTAAATCAGCAAAAAAAATTATAATTAGCTCAAAGAAAAATAAAACTCCATTATTGATTGGTTATCATCGAAGACACAATGCAATTGTTTCCAAAGTAAAAACAATCATCAGATCTGGTGAATTAGGAAATATTGTTTCTGCCAATGTATTATGTTGGCTTTACAAGCATAAGGAATATTTTAAAGAAAGCTGGAGAACAAGTAGAGGAGGTGGACCACTTGGTATAAATTTAGTACATGACATTGATATGATTTGTTACCTACTAGGCTCAATTAGATATGTTCAAGCTTTTACAACTAATAAAAATAGAAAATTTAAAGTTGAGGATACGGCAACTGTAAGTTTAATTTTTGAGTCAGGTGCTTTATGCACATTAAATATTTCTGATACTATTGTCGCTCCTTGGAGCTATGAATTAACAGCAGGGGAAAATCCCGCTTATCCTGTCACTAATCAATCTGCATATATGATTGGTGGCACCAAAGGATCAATTCAATTTCCAAATTTAAAATATTGGTTTTATAAAAAAGAAAGAAGTTGGTGGAATAAAATATTTCTGAAATCTGATATTAATAAAAAAGACGACAATACATTAGTTAATCAAATTGATCATTTCTCAGATGTTGTTTTAAAAAAAGTTAAGCCTAAAGTTAATGGAAATGATGGATTAAATTCTTTAAAAATTTTTGCAGCAATTACAAAGAGTGCAAAAACTGGTAAAAAAATTAAAATTTAAAGATTAGATAAAATAGAATTTGAACATTCAACTGTATTACTTTCACCTCCTAAGTCTTTAGTTCTATTTTTTTGAACATTTAAAGATTTTTCAATAGCTGATACAATTGAATTTGAAGCTTCTTTTTCACCTAAGTAATCTAGCATCATTGCACCCGACCAAATTTGACCAACTGGATTTGCAACCCCTTGTCCAGCTATATCAGGTGCTGAGCCATGCACTGGTTCAAATAATGATGGATGTTTATTTTCAGGATTTATATTACCTGATGGGGCAATTCCTATAGTTCCAGTACATGCTGGACCTAAATCAGATAAAATATCTCCAAATAAATTTGATGCCACAACCACATCAAACCATTCAGGATTAAGGACAAATCTAGCTGCCAATATATCAATATGAAATTGATCAGTTTCAATTTCAGGATATTTATTTTTCATTTTATTGAAACGCTCATCCCAAAATGGCATTGTTATTGAAATACCATTAGATTTTGTTGCATTAGTTAGTTTTTTTCTATTTCTTTTTTTTGCTAATTTAAAAGCAAACTCTTGAACTCTATCTATGCCGTGAGCAGACATAATAGTTTCCTGTATTGCTATTTCTCTATCAGTATTCTGATACATTCGGCCACCAACTGATGAATATTCTCCTTCAGTGTTTTCTCTTACAATCATCATATCAATATCGCCTGGTTTTTTATTTGCCAGTGGAGGATTTATTCCTGGAAAAAGCTTTACTGGTCTTAGATTAATGTATTGATCAAATTCTCTTCTAAATTTAAGTAGTGATCCCCATAATGAAATATGATCAGGAACTTGATCAGGCATTCCAACTGCACCAAAAAAAATAGCATTATGTTTACTTAATTTTTCTTTCCAATCATCAGGTAGCATTTTTCCATGCTTTTCATAATAATCACATGATGCAAAATCATATTCAGTAAAATTAATTTTAAATTGATGTTTTAGTGCTGCCTCTTTTAAAATTTTAAGACCCTCAGGCACAACTTCCTTACCTATGCCATCTCCTGGTATTGCTGCAATACTATATTCTTTCATAAATAAAGGTTTATACGTTAAATATTTGTTAAATAATATTGTTAAATTATCTTTAAAATTTTAATCATCCATTGTTTTGACATATTTTATTTGTTAACTTTAAATATGAAAAAGTTGGTTTTTATCTTTTTATTTAGTCTATTTTTTATTTCAAATTCAAATGCAGCTTGTGATGACCCTTTAACTGAGGGTGTGGATTATTCAAATTGTAGATTTTCTGATGCACAAGATTTACAAGGAAGCTACTTCCCAAATTCTAATTTATCTTTTGCAAGTTTCATTCAGGTTAATTTGGACAAAAGCATAATGATGAACTCCAATTTATCATTTGGAACATTTCCCGAGTCTACATTTGTACGAGCTAATCTTTATGAAACAGTTTCTATAGGCGCCAATTTTGAAAAAACAAATTTTACAGGTGCTAATTTAACTAGAGTTGATTTTATGGGAGCCACTTTAATTGAAGCTAACTTCCAAAATTCAAATTTGATGGAAGCAAACTTTACCTCATCAAATATAACCAATGCTAACTTTGATGGTGCTAATTTAATTGGTGCAACTTGGACTAATGGACAAACATGTGGTCCAGAGTCAATTGGAACCTGCAATCAATAGTCAATGAGCAGTTCCGTCAAGACTGATGATGTAATCTTCAATTTTTTTAAGCAAATTTGTGACGAAAAAGATGATCAAAAATGTGTTGAGCTTGGAAAAAGCTGGATAAATGCAATGGAAACTAATTTATCTAATATGGAGGCAAACTTAAACGGTGCTGATAAATTAAAGCACAAAGATGACATTCAAAGTAATAGAGATCATTTGAATAGTTTAAAAAACAAAACCTCCTCTGAGTGGAGAGATTATGCAACTCAATGTATGGTTGAAATACTAAATCAAAAATAAAATTAAAAAAATCTTTAAGCTTTTCTTTACAACAAATATGTAATAGAAAATTTGAAAGGGGTGTCTTTATAGACTGAGATTAAACCCTAAGAACCTGTCCGGTAATTCAGAAAGGGATAAAATGAATAAAACATACTCTATAAGTCAATCATCATCATTAACATTAGTCATAATTATAAGTTTAATATTTGTAATTTTTGGAATTTATCATTCAAAAAAATTCCAAGGAATAAATAATTATTTAACAGCGAATAGAAATATTGGTTTGTTTTCACTTACAACAAGTTTAGTTGCATCAGCATTAGGTGCTTGGATTTTATTTGGACCAGCTTCAGCTTCAACATGGGGTGGCATAGGAGCAGTAATTGGTTATGCATTAGGAACTGGTTTTCCAATGATATTTTTGATTTATTTAGGAAAAAAAATTAGAACAGACTTTCCTAAAGGATCTTCACTTATTGAATATATGAGACAAAAATTTGGTAAAAGCTTATTTAAATTAATTTTGCTAATGACGATTTTTTACATGTTCATTTTTTTATGTGCAGAAGTCACAGCTGTAGCTGTTCTAATTAATTATATTTCTGGAACAGAATTATGGATTACTGCATTGATAGTTATTATTTCTACATTAACTTATACTTTGTATGGAGGTTTGAGGGCTTCAATCTTTACAGATAATATTCAGATGTTTGTCATAGCAGTTTTGTTATTGATAACAATTTCATACATTACATTGTTTAATGGAAATAATTTTTCTTTTGAATTTATTGAAAGCAAAAATCCTCAGCTCTTGAGCTCTTCTTATGTACCAAGTTATACTGCAGGTCTAACTTTTTTTATTGCAGTAGCTGCAACAAATCTATTTCACCAAGGCAATTGGCAAAGAGTTTATGCTGCTAAAAATTATGAGACACTTAAAAAAGGATTGATTATTTCCTTTTTAATTATTGTTCCAATTGTATTCTTAATGGGCTTTATAGGCATGGTATCTTTTTCTGTTGATCCAACTAATAGACCAGATCTTGGATTTTTTACATTACTGTTAAAAGAGCAAACTGAATTATTATCATTATTAATTATTGTACTTGGTTTGGCTTTGACTATTTCAACAGTAGATACTTTAGTTAATGCGATATCAAGCCTGTTTGTAGTTGATGGGAAAGCAACATTTAATTTTGATAAGAATACTGATTATTTAAAACTTTCTAAATATTTCATTATCGGGCTGTCAATTATTGTATTTATTATTGCTTCAAAAGGTTTTGATATTTTATATTTATTTTTGCTAGCTGATTTATTTTGTTGTGCTTTTGTTTTTACTGTTTTTTATAGTTTTTATAATAAGAGAATTAACGAAAAGATTGCTTATATTTCCATAATAGTTGGGTTAATTGCAGGATTTTTAATGTTTCCTTTTCCAGATTTTTCTAAAAGTTTATTTGTTGGGGTGTTGTTACCAACAGAAGCATTTAGCCCTTTTGTTTCTCAATCTTTATTATTTTTATCTTTTTTAATTGCAACTTTATTGCCAGCTGTGATTTTAAAAATAAAAAATTTTTAATTACTAAATTGAGGATTTTATAGCTTCATAGAGTAAGTCTTTGGTAGTTTCTCCAAGACTTCTATACACTTCTTCTTTATTTTTGAAAATTATAAGTGTTGTTTGATATTGAACATTAAATAAATCAGCTATGTTTTTGTTTGTTACATTAAAAGAAAAATATTCAATGTTATCAAACTCTATATCATTTAATTTACCATCATTTTTTGCTTTATTTAAAATTTTCATTTGTCCCGCACAAGATGAACAGTACTTAATCCAAGAACTAATTATAATAACTTTCCCTTCAGATTGAGCCTTATTAAACAGCTTTTGGTTAAAAGTTGTTTCCTTTTCCATAGCATTGGCATTCAATGTAATTAGAAATAAAAAAGAGATAAAAATATTTTTCATATTAATAAAGTACAACAAATTAAAATTTATTGTAATCCCACAAATTGTCTCTATATAACTTACCTAAATGTTGACTAATCAAATCACAATTAAAGATTTATCAAAGGTTTATGACAATGGATTTGAAGCCTTAAAAAAAATTAATTTAGATATTAAAAAAGGTGAAATTATCGCCCTTCTAGGACCAAATGGTGCTGGTAAGACAACTTTAATAAGCATTATCTGTGGTATCGTAAAACCCTCATCAGGAAAAGTAAGTGTTGAAGATTTTGATATTATTGATGACTATAGGGAAACCCGTTCAAGAATTGGATTAGTTCCTCAAGAACTAACATTAGAATTATTTGAAACAGTTTTTAACAATGTTTCATATTCAAGAGGGTTAAATGGAAAAAAACCAAATCCAAAACACATTGAAAAAATTTTAAAAGATCTAAGTATGTGGGATAAAAAAGATTTAAGACTTAGAGAGCTATCTGGTGGTATGAAGCGAAGAGTTTTAATTGCTAAAGCTTTATCTCATGAACCTTCAATATTATTTTTAGATGAGCCAACAGCAGGGGTAGATGTTGAGTTGCGAAGAGATATGTGGAAAGTGGTTGAGGATTTGAGAAAGACTGGAGTTACCATCATATTAACAACTCATTATATTGAGGAAGCTGAAGCAATTGCTGATAGAGTAGCTGTAATTAACCAAGGAGAGATTATTGTTATTGATAAGACAGATGAATTGTTAAAAAAAATGGGTCATAAAAAATTAACTATAAATCTTCAAAATGAGTTAAATAAAGTGCCTGATAGTTTAGAACCATATAACTTAGAAATAGGAAGTGATAAAAAATCAGTTAATTATACTTATAATGTTAACGCAGAAAGTACTGGTATAACTAATTTGTTAAAAGATTTAAAAGATGCAGGTTTGAAACTTCAAGATCTTAAAACAGAACAAACTACATTAGAGAAAATATTTGTAAGTTTAGTTAAGGAGAATAATGAAATTTAATTATTATGCATTTAGAGCAATGTACCTACATGAAATGGATCGTTTCAAAAGAACATTGATGCAATCTTTGTTTTCACCAGTTCTCTCAACTTCATTATATTTTATTGTTTTTGGATCAGTTATAGGTGGTTATGTGGAGAAAATCGATGGTATCAGCTATGGATCTTTCATAGTTCCAGGTTTATTAATGCTTACATTGTTAACTCAGTCAATAAGTAACACTTCGTTTGGTATTTTTTTTCCAAAATTTAACGGCACCATGTATGAAATTCTTGCAGCACCTATTTCGACATTTGAAATTGTACTAGCATTTGTTGGTGCTGGTGCGACTAAAACATTACTTGTTGGTGTAGTTATTTTTTTAACAGCTACTTTTTTTGTAGAAGTTCAAGTTATGTATCCACTGTTAATGATTTTTTTATTAGTGTTAGTTGCTTTTACATTTGCTTTATTTGGTTTTTTAATTGGCTTAATGAGCTCAAATTTTGAACAAATGTCAATTGTTCCAACTTTAGTAATCACACCAATGGTTTTTTTAGGTGGAAGCTTATATTCTTTAGATATGCTACCAGAATTTTGGCAGACGGTTACTTATTTCAACCCAGTAGTATATTTAATTAATGGTTTGCGATTTGCATTTTATGGAGTTTCTGACTTTAATATATGGATTAGTGTCAGCCTAATGGTTCTATTCTTAGTAATATGTGTAACTGTAGTGTCTGTGCTGCTTAAAAAAGGTTATAAAATTAAAACTTAATTACTAGCTATTTTCTTTTTTGGATCAAAAAAAGGTTTTTCTACTATTATAGCTTCAAAATTACCTCTATTAGTGTTTACTTCTAAACTAGTTCCAATTTCTGAATTTTCAATATTTATCATTGCAAGTGCAATATTTTTTTTTAATCTTGGCGAATATACAGCAGATGTTACTTTTCCAATTTTATTGTTATCTTTTTTTATATACCAGAAAGTTGTGTTAGGACCAGATAGCGGTTTACAATTAATCTCTAAACCAACTTGTTTTCTTTTTATACCCTCAGCTTTGATTTTTTTTAAAGCTGCTTTTCCAATAAATTCAATATCACTATCTAGAGATACCAAACGATCTAAACCTAATTCAAATGGGTTAGTATTAATATCAGCATCAGCATGATAGGAAAGCATTCCACCTTCAATTCTTCTTATTGAAGAAGTATGGCCAGGCTGAAGACCATATTCTTTTCCAGCAGTCATTATTTTTTCATATAGGTCGTTTCCTTTAGAGCCATCTCTTAAAAATAATTCATAACCAAACTCACTAGACCAGCCAGTTCTAGAAACAATTAATGGTATGCCATCTAAATCATATTCCCTAAACCAATAATATTTGAGATCCTTAATACTTTCGCCAAAAAGTTTTATCATAATATCTTTTGATGTAGGTCCTTGTAGTTGTAATGGTGAAACATCAGGTTCTGTTATGTTGACATTCATTCCTGAATTAACTGCAACACCTTGAGCCCATAACAAAACATCACTATCTGCGAGTGAAAGCCAAAAATGATTTTCAGCTAATCTCAATAAAACTGGGTCATTCAATATTCCACCATGATTGTTGGTGATTAAAACATATTTACATTGACCAATTGCTACATTTGAAAGATCTCTTGGTGTAAGTAGTTGAGTGAATTTAAAAGCATCTGGTCCTGTAATTTCAACCTGTCTTTCAACTGCAACATCACAAAGTATTGATTTTTCAATTAAGTTCCAAAAGTTCTGTTCAGGGTTACCAAAATCTCTTGGTATATACATGTGATTATAGACAGAAAAACCAGTCGCACCCCATTTGACAGTTGAGTCAAAGTATGGGGACTTTCGAATTTGCGTCCCAAAGCCAAAGTTTTTATTACTCATTTTCGAAAAGGCTTAACAGATGGAGTAAATTTTGCAAAGAAATTCAAAAGGTTTATAGCCCAATTAAGGGCCATAAAATATTTAGAGGGGGTTATTAATTTTTTAAAATTGTTCTGACTCAGTGGAGCCAGCCATCGCAGTAGTAGAACTTTGTCCACTGCTTATAGTATTAGAAACTGCATCAAAATAAGATGTTCCAACCTCACGTTGATGCTTTACGCTGGTATAACCATCTTTTTCTCTAGCAAATTCTTGTTGTTGGATTTTAGAATAAGCAGTCATACCTTCTTTTTTATATTTTTCTGCAAGCTCGAAAATTGCAATATTTTGAGTATGAAACCCAGCTAATGTTATAAACTGAAATTTGTATCCCATTTTAGCAATTTCTTTTTGGAAAGAAGCTATTTCATCATCGTTTAAATGTTTTTTCCAATTAAAAGATGGAGAACAATTATAAGCTAGAAGTTTTCCAGGATATTTTTCATGGATAGCATCTGCAAATTTTTTAGCTTCCTCCAAATTTGGAGTGGCTGTTTCACACCAAATTAAATCAGCATATGGTGCGTATGCTAGACCTCGAGAAATTGCTTGTTCAATACCATCTTTTACATAAAAGAAACCTTCAGGAGATCTTTCGCCTGTTAGAAAAGGTTTATCATTTTCGTCGAAATCATTTGTAATTAATTTAGCAGCATTGGCATCTGTTCTTGCTAAAATGATTAAAGGTACCTCTGCAATATCTGCTGCAAGTCTTGCTGCCTTTAAATTTTTAACCATTGTTCCAGTTGGTACTAAAACTTTACCACCCATATGGCCACATTTTTTTTCACTTGCTAATTGATCCTCAAAATGAACACCAGCTGCTCCAGCTTTAATAAATTTTTTAGTTAGTTCGAAAACATTTAATGGTCCACCAAAACCAGCTTCTCCATCTGCAATGATTGGAAGCATATAATCTGTTCTGTCTTTTGCTTGCATATCTCCATCTTGCATTTCCATGTGTTGAATTTGATCTGCTCTTACAAGTGAGTTATTCATTGACTCAACTAATTTTGGAGCACTATCATAAGGATATAGTGATTGATCTGGATACATTTCACCTGCAGTATTCGCATCCGCAGCAACTTGCCATCCACTTAAATAAATTGCTTTTAAACCTGCTTTAGCATGTTGTACTGCCTGATTACCTGAGAGAGAACCAAGTGTGTTAACATATGCTTCTGAATTTAATAATTTCCAAAGTTTTTGTGATTGATTTTTACATAAAGAATATTCTATTTTAATTGAGCCCCTTAATCTTTCGACCTCTTCATCCGTATAGTCACGCTTTATTCCTGCAAATCTTTTAAGGTCGTATGAGATTTTTTCTGCACTCATTATTATCCTTTAGTTAAATTTTAATGAAAAATGAAAAAGTAGATTGAATTAATTATTATCGTTTGAAGTTTCGATAAGATCATTCATTCCACTTGAACCCCAATCACAGTGATCATCTCTCATGTAGATCCCTCTACTATTATGATGATCTAAGTCTTCTTTTCTGATGATTTGAGCTTCATTTTCAGTGTTTTTGATTTTTTTGTTCATGTAAACCTTATAATTTACTAAATTTACAAATTCCACAAAAAAAGACAAAAAGCTTGTAAATGCTATAAAAAAATTGTAAAAAGAAATTTACAAAATTTACAAAAAGTAAAATGAGTCAAATAGATTTAAAAATAGGCCCTAAAATCAAGGCATTTCGTAGACAGTTAGGCCTTCAAGCGAATAAGTTAGCTGAAGATTTAAGTATTTCTCCTAGTTATTTAAATCTAATAGAGAGTGGTAAAAGAAAAATCGATGGCGATTTGCTTTTAAATGTTTGTGAGAAATTAAATATTCAATTATCAGATCTTACATCAAAAACAGATATTAATCTTCAAAACACAATTTCTGAAATTCTAGACGATAATTTATTTGAGGATTTGGATATCTTGGGACCAGAGGTAAAAGATTTGGTTAGCACAAACCCTAAAATTGGAAAAGCAATAGTCAGATTAGGAGATATTTTAAAGAAAAAAGATCATGAATTAATAAATAAGATTGAGACACTTTCTGGAAAAATAGTAGACAACAGAAAAAATTCTTTTCCAGGTGAAGTAATCTCCGATTTTTTACAAGATAATAAAAATTATTTTCCAAAATTAGAGGAATTTGCAAATAATGTTTTTGAAAAAATTCAGAAAAACAATCGAACTAGATATATTTCTTTATGTGAATATTTGAATACAGAATATTCTATAACAGTAAAAGATGTTATACCTGATGAGAAAAAACCTTTTTCAAAAATATATAAAAAAAATAAAAAAGAACTTCTTTTAAGTGATTATAGTTCATTAGAAACTAAAAAATTACATGCTGCTGCTCAAATAGCTCAAGAGGGAGCAAATAAAGAAATAGATAATTATTTATCAGGATTTAATTTTCCATCTGAAGAGTCTAAAAAATTAACAAAAGTTGCTTTATTAAATTATTGTGCAGCTGCAATTTTAATGCCTTATAAATTATTTCACACTGAATGTAAAAAACTCAAATATGATCTAGAATTATTACAAAATACGTTTGCAACATCTTTTGAACAAGTTGCGCATCGAGTAACATGTTTGCAAGATCCAAAACTTCCTGGAATTCCATTTCACTTTTTAAGAGTGGATATGGCTGGTAATATTTCTAAAAGATTTTCATTATCAGGAATTGATATTCCAAGATATGGTGGAGCTTGCCCAAGATGGAATGTTTATTCAGCATTTACAAGACCTGGAGTAATTCAAGCTGCGGTTAGTAAAATGAACAATGGTGAAAAATATGTTTGTATTGCGAGAACCGTAGAAAAAGGTATTGGAAGATTTGGACAAGCTAAAAGTGTTTTATCAATTGGTCTTGGTTGTGAAGCGAAATATGCAAAAGATTTTGTTTATACAGAAAACGTAAATATAAATGATAAATCTTCAGAAATACCAATTGGTGTGTCCTGCAGAACATGTGACAGATTGGATTGTTCACAAAGAGCTTTTCCACCTTTACATAAAAAATTTGATGTAGACTTAAATTCTAGAGGAGTTCCAGGTTTATTAATGCTTACATTGTTAACTCAGTCAATAAGTAACACTTCGTTTGGTATTTTTTTTCCAAAATTTAACGGCACCATGTATGAAATTCTTGCAGCACCTATTTCGACATTTGAAATTGTACTAGCATTTGTTGGTGCTGGTGCGACTAAAACATTACTTGTTGGTGTAGTTATTTTTTTAACAGCTACTTTTTTTGTAGAAGTTCAAGTTATGTATCCACTGTTAATGATTTTTTTATTAGTGTTAGTTGCTTTTACATTTGCTTTATTTGGTTTTTTAATTGGCTTAATGAGCTCAAATTTTGAACAAATGTCAATTGTTCCAACTTTAGTAATCACACCAATGGTTTTTTTAGGTGGAAGCTTATATTCTTTAGATATGCTACCAGAATTTTGGCAGACGGTTACTTATTTCAACCCAGTAGTATATTTAATTAATGGTTTGCGATTTGCATTTTATGGAGTTTCTGACTTTAATATATGGATTAGTGTCAGCCTAATGGTTCTATTCTTAGTAATATGTGTAACTGTAGTGTCTGTGCTGCTTAAAAAAGGTTATAAAATTAAAACTTAATTACTAGCTATTTTCTTTTTTGGATCAAAAAAAGGTTTTTCTACTATTATAGCTTCAAAATTACCTCTATTAGTGTTTACTTCTAAACTAGTTCCAATTTCTGAATTTTCAATATTTATCATTGCAAGTGCAATATTTTTTTTTAATCTTGGCGAATATACAGCAGATGTTACTTTTCCAATTTTATTGTTATCTTTTTTTATATACCAGAAAGTTGTGTTAGGACCAGATAGCGGTTTACAATTAATCTCTAAACCAACTTGTTTTCTTTTTATACCCTCAGCTTTGATTTTTTTTAAAGCTGCTTTTCCAATAAATTCAATATCACTATCTAGAGATACCAAACGATCTAAACCTAATTCAAATGGGTTAGTATTAATATCAGCATCAGCATGATAGGAAAGCATTCCACCTTCAATTCTTCTTATTGAAGAAGTATGGCCAGGCTGAAGACCATATTCTTTTCCAGCAGTCATTATTTTTTCATATAGGTCGTTTCCTTTAGAGCCATCTCTTAAAAATAATTCATAACCAAACTCACTAGACCAGCCAGTTCTAGAAACAATTAATGGAGTTGATCCTAATACATTCATCAAACCTGATAATGATAGTTATTGGGTAATTGGAAGTGAACGAAGATCATCATGGGTAGAGGATATTCCAAAAGATAATCCAATCTTAGAGGGTGAATGGTGGGATTTATCCAAACCAAATCAGTTACAAATATCGCTGGATGCTAAAGTTGCAAAAGATTTTAATATTCAATTAGGTGATATTTTTACTTTGAACATTTATGGAAGAGAGATTGATGGAGAAGTAATTAATTTTAGAGAAGTAGATTACCGTGATCTAAGTATTAATTTTGCAATGCTCTTTAACCCCCAATTTGCAAAGGAAATTCCACATGAATACTTAGCAACCGCAAAATTTAATTCTGATAAATTTGATGAGACAGAAATGTTGGAGATAATGCCAAGTTTATCCATGATTAAAATTGCAGATTATCTCCTAAAAGTAACTGCAGTTTTAAACAAGGTATTCATTGCTGTTACTTTAATTTCTGCTGTAACAATTATTATTGGTTTAATTGTAATATCAAGTGCAATTATGGTTCAGGGAAAAATTAAGGAGTATCAAAATCTAGTTTTTAAAATCTTGGGTTTTTCAAAAAAACAAATTATTTTCTCATCCTTAATTGAATTCATAATTATTTTTATGTCTGTGATTTTAATTGCAACATTTTTTGCAGTTATAGGGTCTAAATTTATTATGGAAAATATATTTGAACTAGTTTGGCAGTTTGACTTTAAAGTTTTAATTTATTTAGGTTTTTCAATTGGGTTCATTACTTTAATGTTGATTTTAATTACCAATTTAAGATATCTAAATCCTAAAATCTATCCGCTTATAAGAAATCAATAATCTTTTTAAGAATATATATTTATAAAAAGTCAAAAATTAACTTTGAACTAGTTACGAAAATTAAAGCATACAAAATATTATAAAATAATTTTTCTTCAATTATCTTTAGGAGTTGATAACCAATTAAAATTCCAATAAGTGCAACAGGAAACAAAATTAATGATTGTTTGAAAGTTTCAAAGTTCATCATCGATAAATTAATATAAAGAGGAAGTTTAATTAAATTTACAAAAGTAAAAAAAATAATTCTAGTTCCAACATAAATTTCTTTTTTCATTCTCAAAGGAAGTAAATAAATACTGGTCGGTGTACCACCCGCATGAACACTGAAACTAGTAAAACCTGCTACAGTTGAACAAATTCCTCCTTTTAATAAATTTTTTTCTGACTTTGCTTCTTTATTTTTTTTAAAAAAGAAATAATGCCCTGCAAACAAAAATCCCATCAAGCCAATTATAAATTTTAGTAATTCCTCAGAAAAATATGAAAAGGTAAATGATCCAATAATTATACCAATAGCTGCAAAAGGAACTATTAATTTTAAAGTTTCTAAATCAAATTCTTTTCTATACTTATATGTTGCTATAAAGTCTGAAAATATCAAGATAGGTAAAATAATTCCTAGTGCTGTTGTTAAAGGCATAGAAATGGTCATTAAAGGAATTGAAATAAGTGCTATAGATCCACCTAGACCAGATTTAGCTATACCAAATAAAATTATTGCAGGAACAACAGTAAAAAAAAATAAGAGGTTTATTTCCATCTCTTTAATGAATTTAATAATTTTGATCCTAGAGGACTTATAGGTTCTTGAAGTGTGATTTCTTTTCTTGTTTTGTCTTTTACTAGTTTTAATAATTTTGTAGCCAAACCTTGCTTTCTAAATAATGGATTTACAAAGATATATTCGACTTCACCAATACTGTTAAATCTTACAAAGCCTAATGTTGTATTTTCATTTTTAAAGGTAAAAACCCCATCAGATTCATCTATTTTATATTTTGAAAGATCAATTTTTGACATTAGCTCTAGTAATTTAAGA